>JAOUMD010000025.1 GCA_029881675.1 Minisyncoccota bacterium
GTTTAATATCATTAATAGATACCATTAAATGACCACATTAGATAATATTTCATTAAATAAAATTGAGAACTTTATTTCAAATAAAGATATTCTTAAAAACAAATCTAAAGAAATATTAATGAAGTTACTTTTAGTTATTCTCTTCTTAAGTGTTACTTCAACTGCTTTTGGTCAAGAACTCAGTGATGATACAAATTCAGGACAGGATTCAAACGTTTATCTAGTCTCTTCACTATATTTCTTAGAAGAATTTAATGAGCTTGATACGAATGAAATTATTGAAGCTAGATATGATTTAATTGATGAGAATGGTCACTTTCAACCTTTTGATCAACATAACTTTCCAGAGCCCATGCCTGGTGATTTAAATTCAAGTTATTCAGATGGAGGATGTACAATCTTTGCTTTCACCCATGCCCTGATGATTCTACAAGAAGAGCCATTAGATCCACTAGAAATGGGCAGGACATATTTTCCAGAAAGTGCTTTTGCTATTCCAACAAGAGTAGCTGTAGATAGATTAAGATCGCTAGATTACCAAGTAGAGCCATTAAACTCACAAGACATAGCTAGTCAAGAAAGCATCACAAGAATTTTACAAGAAGAATATACACTGATAATAGCAGGCTTAGATGATCCAGCGTATCCAACTGGACATATTGTAGTATTAGTTTTAGATAATACCAGTGAAGAGCCTTCATTTGTTGCACTTGATTCTGATGGTGGAGTAATTAATAGGAATATTAATCCTAGAGATATTTCAGAAGCGTATGGAGTTAAATCAGGTGAATAAATCTTTAAAATAAACAAATGTGTTACAATACTCTCTAATATATGTTAATAAACATTGCTCTATACCAGAACAATCATCATCACCACGCAATCAGCGAGGTGATTTAACATATTAAAAAAATATAAAAACATAGTCACATCTCGCTGAAAAGCGGGATTTTTTGTTCCCTAAATAAAATGACTATGTTTTTTTATGTAAAGAAAGAATTATGAAAGAAAAATTAAATAAAAAAGAAGGAAAACCTATGAACATAGAATATAAAATTATTCGTCCTGGAGGTAATGATACTGCTCTAGTAATTGGACTCAATGGTGATCCTCAACAAAGAAAAATTATTAACGATGCAATCATGGCTCAAAATCCTAATGTCGAACAAGTTGGCTTTGTCAATTTAGATATAGAGAATGTTGAGTTAATGATGGCTGGTGGAGAGTTCTGTGGTAATGCCACTAGAAGTACTGCTTGGTTAGCATTGAATGGCCAACCTGGCGAACTAGAAATCAAAGTTTCTGGTGTCTGTGAGTTACTCAAAGCTGGAGTCAAGGAAAATGGAGATTCTTGGGCCCAAATGCCTATCTACCAAAGTCCAGACAGAATCACCATTGATGATGATGGCAATGCTATTGTCGAAATGGATGGAATCACTCAAGTGATTATGAACAACCCCTTTGAGGTAGTTGATGAAGAAGAGGTCAAAACCTTTGCCTATCAAAAACTCTCAAAAATGGGCCTGCTTGATTCTGTACCAGCAGCTGGAGTAATGCTAGTCAGTGCAGAAAATGGTGTCACCAAAATTGATCCAGTTGTTTGGGTGAGAGATATCCAAACCCTCTTCTATGAAAGTGCTTGTGGGAGTGGAACCACTGCAGTGGGATTAGTAAGAGCATTAATGGATCAATCTTCAATTAGTCAAAAGGTTCTCCAACCATCTGGAATGGCCATTGAGGTTGTCGTTGAGTTTGATAGTGAGCAATTTAGCTACGCCGCTATCTCTGGCCCTGTTGAACAATTAGCTACAGAAAGGCAAGAGATATGACAGAAAGATATCAAATCAAACGGGTTGAATCCTCAGAAGAACTAGCTCAAGTTTTTTCCCAAGGATTAACTGAGCTCTACCAAGAGATCTTTGCCGATCCACCATACGAGGAATCATTTACCAAAGAAGAGGTCCAAAGTTATTTTGAACTATATTTCCTATCTGGAATATTCCTATCATGTGAAGATATTGAATCTGGTGAAGTAATTGGTTTTGCTGCGGCTATTCCCTTAATCTTAGAGGATGTGATTGCTAAACTGGCTCAAGAATATGACTTCAATCCAGAAACAGATTGGTACTTTGCTGATCTAGGAGTAAAGAAATCATATCGTAGACAGAAACTAGCCACACAACTTGTTTCTCAATTAATTGGAGAAATTTCAGGAAAACAAGTTATTATGCGAACTTCTGAAAACAACATTGCTTCACAAAGAGTTAACCAACAAGTTGGTTTTGAACTAGTTGAAGGGATGGTTCAGGATGTAAAGCAAATGAGACAAGACTGTAGTGAACAAACTGACAGAAGAATTTTTCTAAGTAGGAAGGTAGCATCATGACAAAAAATGATGTCTATCGATCTCTAGAAAAACAAATGGTTAAGTACTCTGATTTAAAGTCAGTGGTAATAAAGGAGTGCAACGAAAATTTCGTTGCACTCCCCTCCACTGGAAAAGGTGTAATCGGAATCTATTCTAATAAGTTAGACGACATGAAAAACGACTTTCCTTTAATCTCAGTTAGAGAAACAGTGTACAAGAAGTTGCAGTTGGTTAATCAAGGATTAAAAAAGATAGATCCTTCATTACAACTCCTAGTCACCTATGGCTATAGGAGTATGGAAGTTCAAGAAAAATATTTTAGTCAGTTCTATCAAAAACTAAAAGGAAAGTACTCCACTGAACTTGAACTATTAGAAGCAGTCCATAAGTTAATTGCTGTACCTACAGTTGCTGGACACCCTACTGGAGGAGCGGTAGACGTTACTATTTTGAAAAATGGTAAAGAAATAAATATGGGAACAGAAATATATGATTTTTCTAGTAAAGATATCTATTCTCTCTCTCCTTTTGTAAGTGAGAAAGTTCAAAAAAATAGGAATTTATTAAGAACTGTAATGATGAAAAATAACTTTGCTCCTTTTGATGGTGAGTGGTGGCACTATTCCTATGGTGATAAAGAATGGGCTTGTTACTACAACAAACCTAATGCAACATATAGGCAAAAGACTGTTCAAGAAGTACTCAAAGAAGTATGAAAAAAATAAAAACAGCTATCTTTGATATGGACGGAACTCTATACCAAATAGATGGGAGTGCTACCGGTTATAAAGATTCTAGCCTAGAGAAAGAAGTTAATAAGAATGCTCTAAAATTTATTTTAGATGCAGAAGGATGCTCTCAGTTAGAAGCTGAGAGCATCCTTCAAGAAGCATTACAAGATGAGATAGGTATCAGTAGTTTCTTATCTGAAAGGTACCAGATCACTCGTGAAGATTATTTCAATACTATCTGGGATATATCACCCGTTGGAATTGTCAAAAATTTTGAAACTGCTATTCAAATAGTAAATCAAATGAAAGAATTAGATTTAACTATGATTCTTCTAACGGCTGCACCTACAGTTTGGCAAAAAGCAGTAATTGAATACCTTGAGTTAATGACTATATTTGATGAGATCTATACAGCTGATTCATTTAAGAATAAAGGAGAGATCTTTAAGCAGCTTGCTCAAAGATTCTCTCCTTCCTCATCAATATCTATTGGAGACCAAGTAGAGTCAGATATAAAGCCAGCTGAAGAACTAGGTTTTTTAACTTTACTCGTTAACTCACCAAATGACTTAACTCAACTATTACAAATGATTAAAGGATAAAATTATGCAAAATAAAAAAATAATAATCGATACAGATCCTGGAGTTGATGACGCTCTAGCCATATCCTTTGCTATTAAAGCTTCATTACCCATTGAAGCAATTACTACTGTCTATGGTAACTCTACAGTTAGTAACTGTACTACCAATGCTCTATCTATTCTGGAACTTACGGGTAGTAATATCCCTGTTTACAGTGGTGTAGATAAGCCACTTAAAGGAAAAAGCGAACTTGCTAACTCACATGGGGATAATGGGTTAGGTGGTTTTAATCTTAAGACAAATAAAAAAATATCTAAGCTATCAGCTCTAGAATATTACCAAGAAATATTAAATAATTCTGAAGATAAAAGTATTACTATTATTGCCATTGGCCCAACAACTAATATTGGTCAACTGATTAAAGAGTCTCCTAAGTTATTCAATAAAGTAGATAGAATAATAATTATGGGTGGAGTTTTTTGTGAGGAAGGTAATGTTACTCCGTATGCAGAGTTCAATGTTTACAATGACCCTTACTCTTTAGACTTAATTTTAAAATCAAACCTACCAGAAATAATTATTATCCCAGCTAATATTTGTCGGCAGGTTACTTTCACCAAAGATATATTTAATAAAATAAATAATCCTAAATTATCAAAAGGATTAGCTAAAATCAGTAAAATGTTTATTGATTATTATTCCAATGATCCTCAATATGGTGGTTTTAAAGGAGGAGTAATGTATGACCTATTAACAACTGTATTACTAGTTAACCCAAAGTTGTTTACTTTAGAAAAAAGAAAAATAACTGTGGAAACAAAGGATAAAGAAAAGTTCGGACTTACTAGAATAGTTAAAGGTGTTCCTAATTGTAAAGTTGTTACAGAAGTAAAAGTTGAGGAATTAAAAAAACTATACATAAAAATAATGAATAAATAATAAGAAATAAGTATGAAAAAAAATAATAAAATAAATAATCTAGCAAAAAAAGACCAAGAACTAATTACTCTACTCCAAGAACTAATCAGAATACCTTCTTGGGTACCTGAAGATCCGAAGTTAAAGAAAGTATATAACGAAAATAAAGTTGTAGACTATCTTGAATCTTGGTTAAAAACTAATACAAACATGGAGGTAATACGACAGCCTTTAAAAGGTGGTAGGTTTAATCTAATTGCAAAAAGAGGAAAACCAGATCTAGTCTTTCTTGCTCACACAGATACAGTTAAACCATCTGAGGATGCTCCATTTGATCAACTTTCTGCAATAATTAATAATGAAGAAATATGGGGAAGAGGTGCTAGTGATATGAAGTCTGGTATTGCGACAATGATCCAAGCATTAAGTTTAAGTCCTGATACTAACAATATTTGGCTGTTTCTCTATGCCGATGAAGAGTATGACTTTCTTGGTATGAAAGCATTGGTTAAAAAGTTTGGTGATATAAAACCAAAGCTTATTGTTTCTTCTGATGGCTCCGACTTACAACTTGGTTATGGTTGTCGTGGCCTGATTGAAATCAAAGCCAGAGTGATTGGAGAAACAGGACACCCTGCAAAAGAAGGTGGTAAGAATGCCATTTGGGAGGGATTTGAAACATTATATAAATTAAAAACCTCTCTGCAAAAAACTAAGCACAAAGTAATGGGCCCTAACTCATTTAATGTCGCTTATACCCTTGGTGGTGCCAAAGAACCAACTTCGATTGATAGTGATAATTCTTTGGTTAGTGTTGGACAAGCTGGAAACGTTGTCCCTGATATTATGGAATTTGTTTTAGATATTAGGCCTTCTTCTCAGGATATTAACTTAGAGAGTATTATAAAATTCATTGAAAAAGACCTTAAGAAAAAAGGCTTAGGTTTTGAAGTAATAAATAAAAAGCATGATTTGGGTGCATGGTTTACACCTGCTAGTAAGATTAAGAAATATGAAGCTCTAGCTTCAAAATACTCAAATAAATCAAAACCTCTTTATAGTAATCCTAAAGATAGTGGTTACCTTGATTTACAAATGTTTTGGGAAGCTGTAGGTAGACCTACAGCATTTATGTATGGAGGAGGGATTGGTGAGACAAACCACAGTCCACAAGAACGTATCTCTATTATAGATTTAATTAGAGAAAGAAATTTTTTCATTGATCTTCTAGAAAGCAGATTAGAGTAGTATTTATTTATTTTTAAATAAACCAAAATTAAACTCTAAGAAAATTATTAAGTATCCAACTAATGAATCTAAAGCCATTTTAATTAATTGAAAATACTGAGTACCTGTACTTTTTGTTGGTCTAGACTTAAATGAAATTGGCACATCAACTATTTTGGATCCTTCTTTATATGCTCTAATCAGTAATTCTGTAGAAATTGTAAAATTTACAGAATTACTGATGGGTAATATGGAGTCTAATACAGACTTATGAATTAATTTAAATCCAGTATTATAGTCATATTGAGGCATCCTAAAAATAATGCTAACAAATAAACGTTGTAAAAAAGTTACAATTTGTCTAATTACTGGGTCTGATCTATTTGATCTATTCCCATTAATAATGTCATAATCATTAGAATATTTTACTAGTTTCCAAAAATCTTTTGCGGCATGTTTTCCAGAGGAATCTGAATAAAAAACCCAATCATTTCGGGCGAAACTCAAAGCTTTTCTTAAAGCTCCTGCATATTTTAAGTTTTTTTTACCTTCGACTATCCTCAAATTTAATTTCTTACTTAATTCCTTTACAATTTGAGGAGTCTTATCTGTTGGCTTATCTAAATAAACAATAAACTCAGATCCTTTTGATAACTTTAAGAAAATATTTTTATAATAATCTTTAATAACCGATTCAATTCCTAACTCTTCGTTATATACAATCATTACTACTGACACAGATTCTAATTGGTCATTAGTTTTAGAACTACTATTTTTTTTATAAATCATTTTAATTTTTGGAGAGGAGAATTTTCATAATGATAGTAATTCATAAAATTATTCGTTTTTTTAATATAACTATCATCATTATCTAAACAATTGTTCGGATGTGATTTAGTAATAATAATACATTGTTCTAGTTCTTGGCAAGGATGCTCACATAAGTCTTTATAAGAAGAAAAAAATGAATAGTTACGGTTGTAAGATTCCATATACCAATAAATAGCTCTAAGCTTAAATTCACTCAATCCAAATTCATCATCTCCAATATATACAAAGTAGTTTTGAGTAGAATTTGATTCTTGAATTGTTTCTTTTAATTGAAAACTAACTTTATTTATAAACAGAGGAACAATTGTTAAACTCCTAGCAATTGTAAAAATAATTAATGAGAACAACCAGAAGTTATATATTTTTGTTTGTGTTTTATTTTTAATTAGCCTTAAGGGATAAATAAACAGTAAAAGATAAAAAGGGACTGTTACAAGTAGATGCCGGTAATCAAAATCAAAGTATCTTTTTTCATACGATTGCCAAATTACAATTAAACTAATAAATACTAACAAAAACAATCCTTTTAATAAATATTTATCGTTAGCCTTTCTTTTGAAGAACAAGTAAATTAATAATAACAAAGTTGAAATATGTTGATATGAAATAAAAATTAAATGATAAAACCTTTGTAAAGCAGTTTTTATTAATTCAAAAGATTCAAAACTTGTAATCATATTATCTTTATAAAAGTTAAGCCTTGGTTCTATCATCAGGTAAAGAATTGCTACAAATAATGGTAAAACATAAATTTTTTCATCTTTATTCTTCATAAGTAATAATAGTATCGGGAATAATAAAACAAACTCAAAGATTGAATTCAAACAAAGTAGTACTAATATCAGGAAAAACTCCCATGAAAAAAGTTTATTTTTAAAATAAAAGAATAGTGTAAGTACGACACCTAATACAGCAAATGAAAAATATCTTATCTCAAATCCATAAAGTAGTAACATTGGATTAAAGAAATATAGAAAAATTGAAAGTAAAACTGGTATATTTACTTCAAAAGGACTACTTATAATATTTAATATTTTTTTTCTGGAAATTAATATTTTAACTATTAACCCAAAAAATAAGGAACTAAATACATGAAATATGAAGTAGGGTATTCTAAAGAGGAACTCATTCAAGTACACCGGATAATTAAAAAAAGATAAGAACTTTAACCAAAGATGTAGCATCCAATAATCAAAAGGCGGGACCACTGCATGCGATATAACTCGATCTGATATATCAAGAAACGAACCTCTCGCTATGTTTAACACCCCAATTTCATCACCCCAGAACTCAGCTCCCATTAGAGATTTTGAAATCAAAAATAAAAAAAATATTTCAACACTTACTGCTAAAGCTAATATCTTAACGTCTAATTCTTTTAAAATATTTTTAATCAGAATATAAAAAAGCAAAAATATTAATACTAAAATACCTAATATTAATAAAAACTCTGTGCCAATTGTATTTAAAAGTGCATAAGATATTCCTAATATTCCTAGCGCAAATATATAATATTTATTTAAACTTTTATCAAACATAATCATGTAAATTATATTAAATTATTGATATAAATGATATGGTACATATAAAGAAATTGATAACTAAAAATCCCAGCCTTCCAGCTGGGATTTTAATTTCTTTATTAATGTTAAAGTTATCTTTAACGCTTTGGAGATTGTCTCTTTCTTCTAGCACTACCACCCATTCCGATTTTACGAGTTTCTTTCATTCTATCGTCACGAGTTAATAAGCCAGTAGGTTTAAGAACAGCTCTGAGTTCAGGATCATATTTAACTAAAGCTCTTGCGATACCTAAAGTAACAGCATCAAGTTGTGATCTGATACCAGAACCTGAAACTTTTACAGTAACAGCCATTGCACCAAGTAAATTAGCAGCAACTAAAGGCTTGTTATATAAAGCTGGAGCATTAGGAATTTCATCAAAATATTGACCAGCAGCTAAACCATTAACTAAGAAATCACCTTTTGTAGGATAAATTCTTACTCTAGCTGTAGCTACTTTTCTTCTTCCAATACCTTCAAAATAGTTACCTGAAGGAATCTTCATAGCTCTATCAATAGAACCTGATTTCTTATTAGATTTAACTCTAACAGGAGCAACCTTCTTGACGATTTTCTTTTTATTAATTGAGTTTTTTCTGAGTTTGACTGCCATATGTTGATTTATTTCTTAAGTTGACTTTCGTGCTTATGATCAGCATTAGCGTAGACTTTAAGTCTATTCATTCTGCCAGATCTTAACTTATTTTTTGGTAACATGTTAAAAACTGCTTTTTCAATGATTCTTGTAGGGTAAGTCTTTTTAAGTTCACCAAGACTTTTTTCTTTAAGACCACCTGGATATCCAGAGTGTCTGTAGTACATCTTGTCTTCTTCTTTATTACCAGTAACAGCAATTTCACTTGCATTGATAACAACTACGAAGTCACCACCATCAATATGAGGAGTATAAGTAGGTTTGTTCTTACCAATTAATTTTTGTGCAATGTCAGTAGCTAAACGACCAAGGATTTGACCTTTAGCATCAGCTAAATGCCAGTCTCTCTTTACGTCTGCAGTCTTTTGCATGTAAGTGTTTTGCATTTTATTTCTTTTCTACTTTCTTTGCTGGAGCTTTCTTAGCAGCAACTTTCTTTGGAGCAGCTTTTTTTGCTACAGTCTTCTTTGCTGGAACCTTCTTAGTATGATCTTGACCAGACTTTAAAGTACCAACTCTATCAATTTTTACAACAAATTTTAATCTAGATTGATTAGCGCTATCACCTCTTCTAATGCCTTCTTTAGCAATAGTAGTAAAACCAGATACTCTATCAGCCATAGCTGGAGCAATTCTGTCTACTAAAGTGTTAACGACGTCTCTACGACCAAAGATCTTGTGTAAGAGTCTTCTGTTTTCAACAGAATCAGTCTTAGCACGATGAACGGTTTTATCCATTAATCTTTTAATTTCTTTAGCTTTACTAGTAGTAGTAACTATTTCACCTTGTTCAATCAATGATCTAAGCAAGTTCTTTAAAAGAGCCTTACGATTATTGGTATCACGGTTAAAGTGTTTTTTTGCAACTCTATGTCTCATATCTATTCACCTAAACTAACTCCTTTTTTTTCAAGAGCTTCGTTGATAACATCAACAGATTTCTCACCTAAGTTTTTAACTTTAGCGATAACGTCTCTAGGAGCACCTTGTAAACTTCCAACAGTTTCGAATCCACCTTTACGAAGTGCATTAGCAATTCTTGTAGGAAGATCTAGCTCTTCAACGGTTAATCTTAAAGCTTCTGCTTCTTCTGGGCTTAGAGATTCTTCTTCAACCACTACTTCTGGAAGTACTGGGTTAAAAATTTGATTAGCTTGTTTAGCTAAAATTCTAGCGGCCTTATTTAAAGCTTCAGCTGGAGTGATTGTACCGTCTGTTGTAATATCAAAAACAATTCTGTCATAGTCAGTTCTTCTTCCAACACGAGTAGCCTCGACTTTGTAAGAAACTTTTGTAACTGGTGAGAATAAAGCATCAACTGGAATTTCTCCAACAACTGCTGTCTCTTTACCAGTAGACATTTCATAACCTAGACCAGATTTTACAGTCATTTCAATATCTAAAGTTTTACCTTTATTTAATGTAGCAATGACTAAATCTTTATTAACAACTTCAAAACCAGCATCACACTTAATATCTGCAGCAGTTACTTCACCAGCACCACTTGCATTTAATCTGATAATACCTTCTTCTGAAGAAGTAGTTGATTTTATTCTTAAAGATTTAATGTTTAAAATAATTTCAATAACATCTTCACTGATACCTTCAATACCTGTGTATTGGTGATCAACACCGTCAACTTTTACTAAAGTTACAGCTACACCTGGAAGTGATGTTAATAGAATTCTTCTTAATGCATTACCTAAAGTATGACCATAACCATTTTCTAATGGTTCGATTACTAAAGTTGCTTGTCTGTCTGTAGAACTTGCTTCTGATACTTCAAAAGTAGGGTTCATGACTGCGTATGTTGTAATGTCTTTCATATTTTTTTTCCTTTGTTTCATCCCTAGCTAGCTAGGTCCGTTACCTGGTTAATAATTTTATTTTGAGTAATACTCAACAATAAGTTGCTCGTTAATATTTTCTCCAATATCTTCTCTAACTGGTAGTTTAGTAACCTTAGCTACAGCACCTTTAGACTCTAACCAAGCAACGCTGGAAGAAGATTCTTTAAGTACTTCTGCTAATAGAGGAGATTTTGTGCTTTTGCCTTTGATGCTAACAACATCATCAACTTTAACTTGATAAGATGGGATATTCATCTTCTTACCGTTAACTTGAATGTGACTATGATTAACAAGTTGTCTTGCAGCTGTTCTAGTTGGAGACCAACCAAGTCTGTAAACAACATTATCTAATCTTCTTTCAAGTAAGCTAAGTAAAGCCGAACCTGTAGCAGTTGGGTTTTTACTTGCTTCGTTGTATTGTTTCTTTAATGATTTTTCTAAAATACCGTAAATGTATTTAACTTTTTGCTTTTCTTTAAGCTGTTTACCGTAATCAGAGATTTTTCTTCTACCTCTTGCACCATGTTGTCCAGGTAAGATCATTAATCTCTTGGCAACTTTTAATGCATTGGTTTTAAGACCTAAGTCTTCTCCAATTTTTCTAGCTAGTTTGTTTTTTGGTCCTGTATATCTTGCCATATAAGTTTATCTATTGTGTTTAGCTTTTCTAGGTCTTGTTCCATTGTGTGGAACTGGTGTCATGTCAGCAATCATGCCAACTTTCAACCTTTGTGCCTTAATAACTCTTAAAGCAACATCTCTACCTGGACCTGGGCCCTTAATAAAGACGTCAATGTTATGCATACCAAAAGCTTTAGCTTTATTTAAAGCATTCTCTACAGTAACTGTAGCAGCATAAGGAGTTGATTTTCTTGAACCAGAAAATCCTGCTCCACCTGTAGATGCCCAACATAAAACATTTCCTTGTTCATCAGTGACACTAACTAAAGTGTTATTGAAGGTAGCAGTAATATAAACTCTACCATTTGGAACATTTCTTAATTTTTTGCTGGTTTTTTTTGTAGTTCTACTTTGTCTTTTTTGCATGTATTAAATTATTTCTTAGATTTTGCTGCTTCTAACTTAGCGGCCATTTCCTTACTCATTGCACCAACAGTACCTCTCTTACCACCACCACGGGCTGTACGAGAGTTAGTTTTGGTTCTTTGACCACGAGATGGAAGTTTAGCAATATGCCTTAAACCTCTATAAGAACGAGTTCTTTTTAATCTTTGGATATTCTCATTGACTTGTCTTCTGAGATTACCTTCATTAATATAGTTTTCAAGAACCTTATTAATCTTACCGACTTCGTCTTGTGTAAGATCACGAGCTCTTTTATCTTTATCAACTCCAGCTTGGTCTAAGACCTTGCCAGCTACATTAAGCCCCACACCATAAATGGAAGTGAGTGAATAAAGTGTTTTTTTGTGTTCCGGTATATCGACACCGACTAGACGTGGCATAATGTTTTATCCTTGACGTTGTTTGTGTTTCTTATTCTTACAAATAACACGTAGAACGCCTTTGCGCTTTACGGATTTGCAGTGAATACAGATTTTTTTTACTGATGCTTTTACTTTCATGTTGTTCTTCTTTTTAATGCGAATTAAGAATAACCAGAGTTGAATTATACCTCAAGTATAATGATTCAACAAGACTAACTTGACTGCGTCTTACTTTTTGTTGATCTATAGGTTATTTTACACTTTCCGAGGTCATATTTAGATACATATCCCTTGACTAAGTCTCCAGGCATGACTCTAATCCTAAAAAGTCTCATTTTACCAGCTAGTGTACCAAGTAGAGTCTTACCAACCATTGGTTTTACTTCAGAATCTGTAACTTGTACTCTGAACATTGTATTTGGTAGACATTGTAAGACTTCCCCTTCGACTTCGAAACGATCTAACTTGTCTGATTTCTTTGTAGTTAAATCAACTTGTCTTCTAGCTTTTGCTGCACGCTTATGTGCTTGTACTTTTCCCATAGTCCTATATTATACCTTATTTTGTTATATATTTCTTAATATCTTTGAAAACATCGTCAACATCTTGTTCTCCGTCAACTCTGATTAAAATACCTCTATCTTGATAGTATTCAACAACAGTTGAAGTTGACTCATGAAAAAGTGAGATTCTTTTTCTGATTGCTTGAAGAGTTTCATCTTCTCTATCAGAGACACGTCCTGAAATTCTCCAGAGAGCTTCTTTATCATCTACATCAATCAAAACAACCTTATCAACACCATTTCTCTCTTTAAAAGCCTTAGCTTGAGCTAAAGTTCTTGGAAATCCGTCTAGAATATAACCATTTGCATATTCAGGTTTATCTAAGTATTCAAAAATAATGTCTAAAGTTGTCTCATCTGGAACTAATGCACCAGAGTTAAGAGTTTCTTTAAGCCATCTACCTAACTTTGTTTTACTTTTAGACATTTGTCTAAAAATATGACCAGAAGAAAGATATGGAATATTGTATTCTTGAGACAATAAGTTTCCTTGAGTTGATTTACCAGCACCTTGGATACCGATTAAGACTATTTTCATAATTTTAAGTTTAGGCGTATTGGTCATAATTTTGACCAACCAGCATACTTTCTACTTGTTTGGTGGTTTCTAAAACAACCGAGACCACAATTAAGACACTAGTACCACCAATAGCTAGTGAGTTTACTCCTGTAAAGAGTTGAGCCAAGGAAGGCATTATAGCAATAAAACCTAAGAAAATCGCCCCCACAAGGGTAATTCTAGTTACGACATACTCTAAATATTTTTTTGTAGGACTACCTGGTCTAATACCAGGAACAAATGCCCCACTCTTCTTTAACTCTTTACTAATATCATCGGCATTGAAAAAGACCAATGCTGAGAAGAAAGTAAAGATAAAGACAATAACAAAGTACGAAATCATATAAATAGGGTTAGTCTGAGCAAACCAAATAGTAAGGTTTTGTCCCCATCCGATAAATCTTTCGTCACCAGAAGAAATTAATAAGTTTCCAATAAATGAAGGAGCTAACATTAAACTAACAGCAAAGATGATAGGCATCACACCAGCCACATTAACCTTAATAGGTAAATGAGTGACTTGTCCTCCAAGAGTCCTTCCACCACGCATTCTCTTAGCATACTGGATTTGAACCTTACGGATAGCCTCACCGACATAAACAATTAAAGCAATGATAGCTAAAAATAGTGTTGCAAAAATTAAGTTTGTAGACCACTGTTCTGTTGAAGAAACTGACATTGCTTGTGCAACGGCAACTGGAAACTGAGAAACGATACCAGCGAATAGAATCATAGAAATACCATTACCAACGCCATATTCAGACAAAAGTTCACCAAGCCACATGACAATCATTGCACCAGCAATTAAACTCATGATCATAGTAATCATAGTTAATGGATCTCTTGACTGAATTAATCCTTGAGAATTGAGTAATGCTAATACTGAAATAGACTGAACTACTCCAAGAGGAACAGATAGAAGCCTAGTATATTGGTTATATTTTTCTTGACCTGCTTTACCATCCTTTTGCATTTCTTTAAGTGCCGGAAATACCATTGCAGACATTTGCAAGACAATGCTTGCAGTAATGTAAGGACTAATACCAACAGCGGCAATAGAGAAATTTGAAAGAGTTCCCCCAGAAAAAATATTAAGTAAACTTAAAAATTGGTTGGAATCAAAAAGTTGTCCTAGCTTATCAATATCAATAGCAGGAAGAGGAATGTTTGCAAGAGTTCTATAGATGAAAAAGATAGCTGCCGTAAACAGGAGCTTCTTTCTTAACTCTTTATTTTGAAAAATTTGTTTTAGTTTTTTTTGTACTTTTTTCACAAAGTAAATTTATACCACTTTTCCACCTGCTTTTTCTATAGCAGCTTTTGCACCTTGAGTAACTCCGATGCCTTCAACGGTAACTTTTCTAGTAATTTCACCAGAAGCGACAATCTTTGCTTTTTTGAATCTAGCATCAATTACCTTTTCTAATTTAAGTGTATCTAAAGTAATAGTATCAGCTTTAATGTTGTGTAACTCTGTTAAATTAATTTCAGCAGTTGGTCTAACAACCTTAAGCTTAGACTTACCTCTTTGCATAGGCATTCTCTTAATTAAAGGTAATTGTCCACCTTCGAACCAGAGAGGTACTCCACCACCTTGTCTTGAGTTTTGACCTTTTGTTCCACGTCCTGCATTATGTCCACCTTTACCTGAACCATAACCACGACCAACTCTTTTTGGTAATGATTTTCTAACGCTAGAAAGTTTGTTAAGTAATGACATGATTATTTCTTTTCAGTTTTCTTAGTAGCAACTTTTTTGACAACTTTTTTAGGAGCTTCTTTTTTTGCTGCTGATTTTTTAACTGCAGGTTTCTTAGCTACTACCTTTTTCTTTGGAGCTGGCTTAACTTCTGCTTTTGTTTGAACTTCTTTTTTCTCTGTCTTTTCAGCTTTAGAAGCTTTTGCGGCTTTCTTAGCTTTTTCTTGTAATTCTTCTAATTTCTTCTTTTCTTCAGCTTCAGTTTGAGCAATAGATCTTAATTTAATATTTTTAATATTAACAAGTTTAGTAATTTGAATTAAGGCTTCAAAAGTAGCATAAACACTTGAAGATTGATTTTCACTTCCCATGATTTTGCTTGAGATATCTCTGATACCAGCAGCTTCTACAACCGCACGTACTGGTCCACCAGCGATAACACCAGAACCTTTAGGAGCAGGTTTTAACATTACTCTTCCAGCACCTTTTTTAACTTTGATAGCAAAAGGAATAGTAGTACCATCTAAAGGAACAGTAATAAGCTTCTTTTTAGCTTTTTTAATTCCTTTTTTAATAGCACCAACGACATCACTTGCTTTACCAAGACCAACACCAACTTGACCTTTTTTGTCACCAACAACCATTAAGACTGAGAAACCAACTTTATTACCACCTTTAGTTTTCTTTGAAACACGAGATATAGAAATGACCTTTTCGTCAAATTCTTTTGGCTCTCTATCTTTTCTTGGTTTGTTATTTCTGTGATTTGCCATAATATTAGACTTCAATACCTGCACCGCGAAGCGTTTCGGCTACTGCTTTTAATCTACCGTGGTATCTGTAACTTCCACGATCAAATTTTAATGCTTTGATCTTTAAATTTTTAATTTGTTTAATTAAATCTTGAGTAATTAAAACAGCTTGTTCCATTTTAGAACCAGTTAACTTGCCACCTGCTTTTACAATACTAAGATTGTTTGAAGAAGCCAATGTCTTTCCAGATTCATCATTGATGACTTGTAGATAAGTGTTTTTATTTGATTTATAAACAGTTATCCTAGGTCTTTCCATAGTACCTGAGATTTTACCTCTGACTCTTCTTTTTCTTTTTTCAGCTAGTGATACGTTTTGATTAATTTTTGGCATTTTATGCTGCTGTCTTACCTTGTTTCTTGATAACTACTTCATCTTCATATCTAATACCTTTACCAAGGTAAGGTTCAGGTGGTCTGATTGATCTAATCTCAGCTGCTTGTTGTCCAACTTTTTGTTTATCAATTCCTTCGATAAAGATTGTGTCATTACCTTGAATGCTAACTTTAACACCTTCAGAAGGCTTAACGTCAACTTTATGAGAGTAACCAACGGCTAGTTCAATACCAGCACCTTTGTTAGCAACTCTATAACCAGTACCGATTAACTTTAAAGTTTTCTTATATCCTTTACTAACACCTTCAACACAGTTAGAAATTAAACTTCTAACTAGGCCATGGTTAGCTTTTGTTTGTCTTGCTTCGTTTTTTGCTTCAACAATAACTTTATTGTCTTCAACTTTAACAACAATACCAGAAGGGATAGAGACTTTAAGTTCTCCTTTTGGTCCTTTTATAACTACTTCACTAGCGTTGACTTCTGCCTTTACGCCTTCTAGTAATTCAACTGGTGTTCTTCCGATTCTTGACATATTATTTATTCTTTACCAAATTTGACAAAGTAGCTCACCACCGACATTAAGCTTTCTTGCTTGTGAGTCAGTGACTACTCCTTTACTTGTACTAACGATTGTAACGCCATAACCACCTAAAGATTTTGGAATATCTTTTGATGTAGCATACATTCTTCTTCCTGGCTTAGAAAGTCTTCTGACTTGTGTAATCGCAGGAATTTTACCGATATATTTTAATTTTACTTCTATGGTTTTTTGAGGAACAGTAGGTTTGACCTCAAAGTTCTCTACATAACCTTCAGATTCTAAAATCTTAGCTACGGCTTCTTTTACTTTAGAGTGCGGAATACTAACATTGGCTTTATTTGCCATGAAAGCATTCTTTACTCTGATGATCATGTCTGCAATTGGATCTGTCATATTATTTGCTTGCTTTCGTCACTCCAGGTAATTCACCCTTCATTGCTAATTCTCTGAACATCATACGGCTTAGTCCAAAATATCTCATGTAGCCTTTTGAGCGACCAGTTATTTTACACCTTAAAACACCTCTAGTCGAGAACTTATTAGGTTTTTTAACACCTGCTTTTAAATAAGCCTCTCTTTTTGCTAGTAGTTTTTTTGCTTTCGCAACTTTTGATTTAAGTCCTGCCATATTAATTATTGTTTAATTTCTTTTGCAAACGGCATTCCT
>JAOUMD010000026.1 GCA_029881675.1 Minisyncoccota bacterium
ATAAATAACAATTCAATGAAATTGTATATAACGCAACCAGTTAATGACATTTATCTCTTCACCTTTTAGTGAGTAATAGTTATAAAATTATTTTTATAACTTGCACATACTAAAATATATAATAAAGAACCTTTTATTCTGGTCTCTAGAGCGAGGTGGAACCAACTCTCCCCATCCCGAACAGAGTCTTGAAACGCCTTAGCGCTGACAATAATGCACGGGAAACTGTGTGTGAAGATAAGTCGAGGCCAGAATAAAGGGTTTTTTTGTACCCTAAATTAATTTTTTCTTTACATAATATAATATTTAGAACCTTTCTTTAAATAGAGAGGTTTTTTTGTTTAGGCTTGAGTAAATAGAGTAAATAAGATAAAGTGAGGGTATGAATGAACAGAGCTTTGAACAACCACCTCAACCTTCTTTTAACCCTGATACACAAAGAGATCCATCAACGCAGATTAAAGACAGTGATATACAAACTGAGAGTGGATTATATATCCCGGGAGGAACCAATGCTGCTAGGCAAGTTGAAGCAGAAAGAAATGATCAAGATAAAATAGCTGTTGACGATCCTGTAGCAGTTGAAAGTCAAGATGAATCTAGATCAGAACAAATCCTTAAACCAGAAGATGGAGAATTAGATGAAAAAGAAAATCCTCATGCAAACGAAACTCTTGAAGAAAGAGCTCAAAATTCTGTTGAAGCAAGTGAAGCTTTAGAAGATTCAAATCATCCAACAATGACTGCAACAACAGAAGAAGAGTTTATATCAGCACACACAAACGAATATAAAACAGCAAAGATAAAAGAGGTTTTAGATGCTGCTAGAGAAAAAGCTATCGCTGAAGCAAAAGCAAAAGGAACAGAAGATGAAGATGAATTGAAAAAAATTGGGGATGAAGCAGCCTTAGCAGCTAGAGAAGATGCAGAAGCACAGGGAGCTCAAGCAGCAGCAGATGCAGAAAAGGGAGCTAAAACCTTATTAGATAGAGCTGCTGAAATTGCTGGGATATCATTTGGAGAGTTCCAAAAAGCTCATGAAGGTTCAGATATGAAGACCTTTATAGATTTATTTTTGGTTTTCAATGTTGAAGGAAAATATGGCTCTGGTTTATCAAGTATGAATGAAACAGAGGCAACTCCAGGAGATAAAATATTGAGAGCTAAATTAGATGGTAAGCCAGTTGATTTTGTAGAAGCAATGTCGATGTCTGTTTATAACCATATGAAAAATGAAGGTGGTTCATTACCTCCTGAGTTTAAAGATTTTATTGGATTAAATAAAGAGGATGCCGCTAAAGATCCTCAAATGATTTATAAAGCCGTTAAGTATTTTAACCACCTAGCTAGAACAGATAAAGGATGGGGGCACCTACAAACTGGATTAGCTGAGTTTTGTGGTAGTCCTGAGTATCAGTTCGGTCTTGAAACAAAAAAATTATTCACAAGTCTTGAGAGTATTAGTGCTATAAAACAGTTTTTAAATATTGATTCTTCAAATGACTCAAGTGAGTCCAATGCTACAGGTAAATCAGATTAAAAATCTGATGATATTACCACTACTTAATATCTTAACTATTTAATCTATTTTTCTACCAAATTAGTCAACCCAGGTAATTCTTTACCTGAAAGAAATTCTAAAGAAGCACCACCCGAAGTAGAAATATAAGTAAAGTCTTCATTATCAAATTTAAACTTCTTTATTGCAGATATTGTGTCACCTCCACCCAAAATACTCTCTCCACTTGACAGCGCTACTGCGTGAGCTATTTTCTTTGTACCACGGGAGAATGTCTTTGTTTCGAAGACACCCATTGGTCCATTCCAAAAAATAGTCTTCGCGTTTTCTATGACCTTTGAAAAAAGCTTAATTGTTCTTGGCCCAATGTCTAAAAACATATCATCATTGGTATAACAGCTTCCTTCAATACAATCTAAAAGATTAACTTCTTTACCTTTTTCATCATCCATACTATTTCCAGCTATTACATCAATTGGATAAATAATTTTAGGCAGTGGAATGAAGTTATCTAACAATGTATGTTCCTGCTGGTTTTCATCTAATAATTTATTGGCAAATTCTACAAAGTTTTGACCTTGTTTTTTCATATCTGCAGGGACATCTTGTAGATATGATTTAGCAATGTTAAACCCTTCTGCCTTGAGAAAGTTATTTGCCACACCTCCTCCAACAAGGACTGTATCAGCAATTTTAGCTAGGTTCTCAATAGCAGAGACTTTATCTGAGATCTTAGCTCCACCAATAATCATTACAAATGGTTTTTGGGGATCTTTGGTAAGTTTGGAGAGCATTTCTATTTCATGTCTTAAAGAGAACCCAGCGTAGGCTGGAAGAAGATGGCTGATAGCACTAACACTGGCATGAGCACGGTGAGATGTAGAGAAAGCATCATTGATATAAATATCAGCAAGTTTAGCTAAATTCTTAGCTAGATGCTTATCATCTTTCTTTTCACCCTCCCAAAAACGTAAATTTTCAAGCAAAATTATTTTTTCTTCGCCAATTTCTGTGCTTTGATAAAATTCGACAGTCTGTTTGATCTCTTTTTCTAAGACAGGAATAACTACTTTCAAAGATAATTCTTTATTTTGCTTAATTGTGTCTTCGTATTTATCAGCAGTTTTGGGTCTACCTAAATGAGACATTAAAATAATTTGTTTAGATTCATGTTTGAGTAAGAAGTTAATTGTCTCGAGTGAGATGTCAATTCTTCTGGTATCTTGAATCACTCCATCTTTAACAGGAACATTATAATCAACCCTGACGATAATCTTTTTATTTTTTACGTCTTGTGGTTTAAGTGCTTTTAGATTCATATTAAACACACAGTAGCATATTTTTGGTATGCTTTACATAGAGTGAAAAAACTTATACTTGGTTTAATTCTAGCTATATTTGTGTCAATGTTTTTGGTTGAAGGATCAAAGATCAGGGCTTTAGATCCTGTGGCTGAACTTCAACAAGAAATTGATGAGTTAGAAAAGATGAAGAGCCAGAGTGAGAATGCTACAAAACCTCTCGAGAAACAACTCTCTAGCCTCGAGACAAGAATAAGAAATGCACGTAACGGAATTGCTAATGCTAGGAAACAAGTTGAAGAGTTAGCAGAAGATATTGACGGAAGAGAAGAAGATCTAGCTGTCTCTTACATAATTTTATCCAAGAGAATTGCTGCTAGTTATAAGAGGTCTAGATTGAATTCTCCTTTAATGACTTTTCTTTCCACTCAAAATGCATCAAAAATGACCAAAGACTTGATGTATAGAAGTTCTATTGAGGCTCAGGATAATCGTTTGATTTCTGATATTGGAGATGAAATTGAATCCTTAGAGTTAGATTCGATAAAGTTAGAAGAAGATCAAGTCATATTAGCTGATTTAGAGAAGCAACTTAATGAGCAGGCTAGTTTTTTTAAGGTAGAGATAGCTAGTGCAAGAGATTATCAAAATGTTTTAGGGACAAAGATAGCTGCACTATCTGCTCAACAGCAATCAATTATTAATGCTAGATCTGGTACATACACTACAGCAGTGGGGGATGTCCCTCTTGCTGATGATTTTAATGCATCGATTGGATTTAAAGCACAAGCTCCAAGTAATAGTTTTGCGGTCTTTTCCTTTGGAGGATATACACACCGTAATGGAATGAGCCAATATGGTGCTAAGGCAAGAGCTGATGCCGGTCAGAATGCAGAGGAAATTCTTAAAGCATATTATCCTGATGCAACTTTAAAGAAAGACTATTCTGTAATGGGAAGTATTAGTGTCAATGGAGTGGGGACTATTCCTTTTGAAGAGCAGTATTTACAGGGTATTTATGAAGTTCCGGCATCATGGCCTATAGAGACACTAAAAGCTCAAGCTATTGCGGCTCGTACTTATGCAGTTAAATATACAGGCAATGGAAGTAGAAGTATTTGTACTACAGAAGCTTGTCAGGTTTTCAAGAATTCAAAGAAAGGTGGAGAGTGGGAGAAGGCAGTTAATGAAACTAGAGGTTGGGTACTTGTTGATGGTGGAGGAAACCCAGTTTCTACCCAATATGCTTCTACTCATGGTGGTTATGCTAGAACAAGTGGTTGGGACACAACAGATAAATCAAATAGTGGAGATTGGTCGACTAGAGCTTGGGAAGCAAAAGCAAATAGTCCCTGGTTCTATAAATCTTGGTATCGGTCTGGATATTCAAAATCTGGAGCTAATTGTGGAAGAAATCATCCATGGCTATCTCAAGAAGAGTTTAGTGATATTGTAAATGCTTGGATTGTAAGAAGAGAACCTAATGGAGCAGATCCAAGTAGAATTCAACCAGTTACAATTAATGATTGTAATATCGGTGGTGGAGGAGGAAGTCCATATTCAATTTCAGAACTTAGAGATTGGGCAGGAAAATCAGGTGGAGCTGTTACTAATATAAGTAGTGTTTCTGTTTCTCATAATGATGCTGGTCAAACTTCAAATGTTAAATTACAGACAAATAGGGGAGAAATTAATATTCCTGGTAGTGAATTTAAGACAAGTTTTAATTTAAGAGCTCCAGGATATTTGAGAATTCCTCAAAGTAGCTTTGCTTTCTTTAATATTGAGCATAAGCAGTAATAATTTTTTAAAATTTGATACCATTCTTTCTCTAATTAACTTTTTGTGTAGAATGCAATTAATATGAAGATAAAAAGAGTTGTCCTTAGCAACTTTCGTAACTATAAACTTTCAGCCTATGACTTTGGAAAAGAAGCTACTTTAATTTTTGGTCCTAATGCGATTGGAAAGACCAGTATTATTGAAGCAGTTCACCTACTTTCTACGGGAGATAGTTTTAGATCTGGAAAGATAGATGAGATGGTTAACTTAGATACTGAAGTATCAAGAGTTAGCTGTAAATTAGTTGAAGCTTCTGATGAAAGTGAAGATAGTGAAGATTTAGAAATACTTCTTAATAGGGGAACAGTTGGAGGAAGGAGAACTCAAAAGCGTTTATATTCTCTCAATGGGGCTAAGAAAAGAAAGAAAGACTTTGTTGGAAAGTTTTTTAGTGTGGTTTTTCGTCCAGAAGATATGAGGTTAATTGAAGGGTCCAAAACTAGGCGTAGAAAGTTTATGGATGAAGCATTAATTATTCTTGATTGGCAATATGCACGCTCTTTAAAGATGTATGAAGAAGCTTTAGTAAAAAGAAATAAGTTACTTTGGCAGATAAAAGAAAAGTTAGTACCCAAAAGTACTCTGAAGTATTGGAATATGACGGTCTTAAAACATGGTCAATATTTGCAAAAGAAAAGACAAGAATTGTTAGATTTCTTCTCACAAGTTGATTTTCCTTTACCATTTAGAGTTTCATATCGTCCTTCTATAATTTCTGAGGAAAGACAAGCCGAATATGAGTTTAAAGAACTTGCTTCTGGACATAGTTTGATCGGCCCACATAAAGATGATTTTTTAGTTTTTCTTGATGATAAAAATAGTCTTAAAAATAATCCTTCAGGTGAATCCTCAAGTGTAGAGTTTGATTTAGCAACATATGGCTCAAGAGGGCAACAAAGAATGGGAGTTTTGTGGCTGAAAGTATGCCAACTCTCATATATTGAAACATTAAGTAATCAAAAAGCTTTACTGCTCTTAGATGATATTTTATCTGAATTAGATGAAACAATGATTGAAAAGGTACTTGGACTTTTAGAAGATAGGCAAAGTATAATTACGAGTGCTGACAGTGATGCTGTGGAGCAACTTAGTAAGTATATATCTTCTTTTGAATCAATTAATTTGAATGAAGAAATGAACAATGGAACAAAATTTTGATTTAAAACCTTTCTTTGAAAATCTTAATTTACCTCAAGATGATTCTCATAAAGGACAAAATGGTAAGCTTCTTATCATAGGAGGTAGTGACCTTTTTCATGCTGCTAGCAGGTGGAGTTTAGATGTTGCTAGTAAGTTTGTGGATATGCTTTTTTATTCTAGTACTCCAGAGAATAACCAGTTAATTAAAGAAGCCAAACAAAATTTTTGGAATGGAATTGTCATAGAAGAAAAAGATCGAGATAGCTATGCTATGGAAGCAGATGTTATCTTAATTGGTCCTGGTATGACTAGGACTGATGATACAAAACAAGCTATTGATGAATTGATTAAAAAATTTCCAGACAAAAAAATGGTAATAGATGCAGGGGCTTTGCAGATGGTTGATCCAATGCTTCTTAATAAAAATCACATAATTACTCCACATAAAAAAGAAATTCTTACATTAGTTGAAAAAATCCCAGATAATTCAATAGATCAGTTATTAGAAAATGGTGTAACAATTTTATTAAAATCAAAAGTTGATGAAGTTGTTGTTAGGGATCATTACTATGAAATTAGAGGAGGTAATTCAGGTATGACAAAAGGTGGAACTGGAGATGTTTTATCAGGATTAGTAGCTGCAATTTATTGTAAAACAGATTCCTTAGCTAGTGCAGTTGTTGGAAGTTATATAAATAAAAAAGCTGGAGATGCCTTATATGAATTTGTTGGCCCATTTTTTAACTCAACTGACTTAGTTAATGCTGTCCCAGAAGTATTCTGGGGAGAATACAAGAAGTTTACAGGTAAATAGATTTCATTATTTACCCTGAAAAATGTTATTATTAAGCAGTGAGCAATACTCCTTCAAAAGCGTCTAGTTTAATAAGTGGATTAAGGTCTGGTTTTTCTAGTGGTAAAGGGCTTAGCCTTGGTGGTAGTAAAAAAGCAGATCCTGTTACTGAAGATCAATCACAAGCTCAACCAGTTCAAGTTTCTCAACCTTCTACCCCTCAAATTTCACAAACAGAGCAGTTAGATACTTTAACTCAAGTTATTGACCAAGTTGAAGCTGAGCGTGATACTACTCAAGTAGATCCATTGGGGAATGTTGCACAAGCAGTCCCTCAAGCAGTTGATTCTATCCATGACCCTCTTAATCCACCCAATCCATCTCCAGTAGGAGCAGCTAAAAAAGAAGCTTTAATTGTTGGATCTGGAGTTGCTGTCGAGTCACCAGCTCCTACAGTAGAACATCCCGGTGGAGTACAAACAGTAGAACAAGAAAGAATCCCAGAAATTTCACCAGAGATTGAAAGTTTCTTACAACACTCTGAGCAACAAGCAGATCATCTTCCACAAGAAATAGTTGTGGCAGATAATCAAGAGGTTTCAGCTGTGACTCACCATCAAAAAAAACCAGTCATTGTTTTGCCTATTACAGAAGAAGAACAAAAAGAAGGGAAGAATAAGAGTCCTAAATTAAGTGTCAGATGGCTTGTAGAGTGGAGTGTAAAATTAATGAAAAAGTTCTCAGGAAAAGTTATTTATAGAGAAGAATGAATACAAGTACAGATTTACTACTAGATCAAGCTGTCACAATGATGATTGGGGTTGTTTCTTTTGGTTTATTTATTGTTTTGTTAGGACTATTTATTTACATGATTTTGCAGTGGTTAAAAAATCGAAGAAGAGAAGATTATGCTCTCGGATTTGTAACAATGCTGATCAGGTTGCCAAAGGATAATGAGATTAAAATTGACGCTGCAGAGCAGATGTTTGCAGGTCTTTACTCATTAAAAAAGTCTGGTCCAATGTCTTTCCTAAAACCAGAGGATGTGATTTCATTTGAAATAGTTGCTTTAAAAGATGAAATTGCTTTTTATGTGACATGTCCAGAGAAAATTAGAGACTTAGTAGAAAAACAAATTAATGGAGCCTATCCATTTGCAGTACTTAAAGAAGTTGATGAAGTTAATATTTTTAGTGAAAAAGGTCATGTAGCTTTTACTTCATTAGTACAAAAGAAATCAAGATTTCTACCAATCAAAACATATAAAGATTTACCAACTGATGGTCTATCTCTTATTACCTCAGCATTATCAAAGTTAGGTGATGGAGAAGGTGCCATTGTTCAATTTCTTATAGAGCCAGCAAGTAGTGGCTGGCAAAAAGGTGGTAAGAGCTATGTCGCATCATCTAAAAAAAGAGAGTCAGATCCAGACAAAGCCACATATAATCATGATCCAAAAGAAATAGAGAGTATTAGTAGTAAAGTTGAAAAACCAGGGTTTAATGTTGCAATTAGATTAGTAGTTTCGTCACCCAATGAGCAAACAGCTCAGTCTCATTTAAATAATATTAAAGCTGCTTTTGCCCAATTTGCTAGTGCATATAATAAATTCACGAGTCCTTTATTTATTTTTAAACATCTATTTATGATTGATTTCATATATAGATATATGCCTCTGATTAGAAAAAATTCTATTCTTTTAAACACAGAAGAGTTAGCAACTATTTTTCATTTACCAAATAAGACTGTAGAAACACATCATATTAATTGGTTAATTGCTAAAAACGCTCCAGCACCATCTAATATTCCATCTGAAGGATTATATTTAGGTAAATCTATTTATAGAGGTCAAGAAAAAGATATCTATCTTGGATTAAAAGATCGTAGACGTCACATGTATATCATTGGAAAGACTGGTACTGGTAAATCAGAATTCCTTAAAGAGATGATTTTACAAGACGTTGAATCAGGCTATGGAGTATGTGCGATTGATCCTCATGGTGAGTTTGTAGAAGATATTTTACAACTAATGCCTCCAGAAAGAGCAGAGGATGTAATTTACTTTAATCCATCTGATTTACAAAGACCGATGGGTCTAAATATGATGGAAGCTGATACAGAAGAACAACGTCATTTCGTAGTTGGATCTATTATTGGTCTGATGTATAAGCTTTATGACCCTCATAGGACTGGTATTATTGGTCCTCGTTTTGAGCATGCTATTCGTAATGCTATGTTGACTATTATGTACCAAAAAGGTACTACCTTTATCGAGTTGGTTAGAATTATGACTGATGATAAATATCTAAAGACAATGATGCCTTTAATTAAGGATCAAGTTGTGAAGAGATATTGGACAGATCAGATGGCTCAGACATCCGACTTCCACAAATCTGAGGTTCTTGATTATATCGTTTCAAAATTTGGTAGATTTATTACAAACAAGACGATGAGAAATATCATCGGTCAAGCAGAAAGTGCCTTTAATTTTCGTCAGGCAATGGATGAAAAGAAAATTATTCTTTGTAACTTATCTAAAGGTATTCTAGGAGAAGAAGATGCTAAATTTTTAGGACTAATTTTAGTGCCTAAAGTACTAACCGCAGCAATGAGTCGTCAAGATATTCCTATGGAACAACGTGAAGACTTTTTCTTGTATGTTGATGAGTTTCAAAACTATGCAACAGATGACTTTGCTGTAATTCTCTCAGAGGCTAGAAAATATCGTCTTAATCTTATTGTTGCCAATCAATATGTTGGTCAGATTGATGAAGAAATTAAAAACGCTATCTTTGGTAACGTTGGAACAATGGTCTCCTTTAGAGTTGGTGTAACTGATGCAAACTTCCTACAACATGAATTTCAACCTGTCTTTACAGATAATGATTTAGCTAATGTTGAGAAGTATCATGTCTATATTAAAACAATCGTAGGTAATGAACCTGTCCCAGCTTTTAGTATGTCATTAATGAAAGATATGGATGCTATTGAAGCAAGAATGAGTCCTAAAATGGCTACAATGATCAAGGAATTATCCAGACTTAAATATGGTAAAGATAGAGAGTTAATTGAAGAGGAGATGAGCACCAGAGTAAAGTCTGCTGCTGGTTAATTCTAGTTAGTTTCGTATTCTTTGACTACTTCCTGACAATATACATATTGACCATATTCAAAGGCTTTTTCGTGGATTGGAGCACTATTACTAGCTTCTCTTATCTCATCACTTAAATTTAACAAATGTTCTTTTACTTCTTCACTTTTTTCAGTTAAGGTTTCTATTTGTTTCTTAGTCATTTCCAATGATTCTTTGAGGAATGTGTTTTCTGCTTCTAAGTCTTTTTTTGAAGTGTCTTCAGAGGAAGTTGTTTCTTCACCTAATACTTCGCCATCTTCTTTATTTTCTTCTGGAAGAATTTTATCTAAAATTGGTTTTGATTGAGGAACTTTTTCTTCAATAAAGTCTTTGACATCATTAGTTGTTCCAAGGACAAGACCTGGGTTAGTTTTTTTAACATAGCTATAGCTACCAATAGCTACTCCACTAGCAACAACAGTTGTAAGAATAACTTTAGCTAAGAGAGGAATGTGTTTCATAGTATATTTTCTATTTTAACAGAGTTTTGGATATAAAATACAAAAATCCCCCTAATGAAACGGGGGATTCTCTTGTACTTGTGTGACCAACTAAGTTTAACTACTAGGATGGTCAGCGAGGTAGTGTGCAAGGGAAAAGAAAATCAATTCTGTTCCTAAGAACAAGACGCTCATTCCAGCCCACCACCAGAACAATAACATCAGAGCGGCGGTAATCACAAACCAGAGTGCTAGCCAGACGGAAGAGAATATCCACCAGCCGACAACCCAGTTTTTGAGTGAGTGGTATTGGTTTCTATTTGCAAACCGAGCTACCGAAAACAGCAACATATTTTGGGCTAGTATAACTGACCCTATGATTACTGGTTCAGTTAACATCTGCCAAACTAAACCAAATACCAACATCATTCCGACTACTGTCAACACTGATGTTACAGTGACGAATAATGCGACTTTATTCCAAAAGCCCATGATACATATACCTCTCTCTATGTTGATCAACAGTTAACTTCAAGAAATATTATACAATACTATCCTATATAAATAAAGAAATTAATAAATAGGGGAGAATAACTATTCGTATCTCAAAGCTTCAATTGGAGAAAGTCCTGCAGCCTTCTTTGCAGGAGCTGCTCCAAAGAACAATCCAACAGCTGTAGAAACACCAAAAGCCATTATTACTGCATCCATTGTAACCTTGGCTGGAAAGTATGGCTGAAGGGCTAAAGATCCAAGGTAGGCAATAATAAGACCGACCATACCTCCAGTTATGCTTAGAAGGGCAGCTTCCGTTAAGAATTGGATAAGAATAGTATTTGGAGTAGCTCCAAGAGCTTTTCTCAAACCAATCTCTCTAGTTCTTTCGGTAACTGAAACAAGCATGATATTCATAATTCCAATTCCACCAACTACTAGCGAGATGGCAGAGATTCCTCCGAGACCAATCGTAAACATACCCAAAATACCGTTGATTGTTTCAAGAAGCTTGGCTTGGTCAACAACAGTGAATTCATCTTCATCCATATCTTTTAATAAGGTTTTCTTTACTGCTTTTATGGCATCTTTTATCAAAACACCTTCTTTTGCTTCAAGAGTAAAGTTATTAATAAATTGAACATCTAGGTCGTCATACATTGTTTCTAGAGGTAAATATATATATGAATCAAAACTAGGTCCTCCAAATCCACCACCTTTTTCTTCTAATATACCAACAACTCTATATGTTTTTGATCCAATTTTTATTTTTTTACCAATAGGGTCAATCTTTCCAAAAAACTCTTCAGCAACAGTTGGTCCAAGCATAACTACAGAAGATTTTTTTTCATTATCTATTTTTGTAAACCAATCACCTTTTTCTGCTTTAGTGTTATAGACAGTTTCAAAATTAGCGGTAGTTCCTAAGAGTGAAATCTTTTTTTCTTTATCTCCATATTTAACATTTTTTATAGACATTGCCATTAATAATCCATCTTTGATTAGATCACGATTATCATGAAGAATTTCTTTTAGATACTGCTTTTTTAAAACTGGTTTTGTTCTTTCAATTACAGATTGCTGGCCTCCAACACCACCACCTTCAGCAAATGGAGTTCCAGGAACAACATAGATAGTATCTGTTCCTAAAGCAGCAAATTGGTCTTCTACATATGCTTGAAGTCCAGTTCCTATACTAGTCAAAAGAACAACTGATCCAACTCCAATAATCACACCAAGCATAGTTAACAAAGACCGAACTTTATTGACGATAATGGCTTTGATAGCGACTATAAATATATCTCTCATTTTTTCTTTTTTAATTTAGTTTTTTTAGATAATTTGTCTTGTATTATATTATGATTCTTTTTTTCAACTTCTTTCTTACTTTTAATTTTAGAGTCATTGACAATTTCACCATCTTTAAAGATGACTAATCTTTTAGCAATAGAGGCATCATCTGGTTCATGGGTAACCATGATAATAGTCTTACCTTCTTTATTTAAATCAATTAATAATTTCTTAATTTCTTCTCCACTTTTTGAGTCTAAATTTCCAGCAGGTTCATCGGCAAAAATAATACTTGGGTTATTTACCAAGGCTCTTGCAATTGCAACTCTTTGTTGCTGACCACCAGAGAGTTGAGCTGGTGTATTTTGTAGTCTATCTCCAAGACCCACTTTTTGGAGCATTTCTATTGATCTTCTGTCTCTCTCACTATTATTTACTTTTGCATATACAAGTGGGAGTGCTACATTATCTATAGCTGAGGTTCTAGGAAGTAGATTAAATTGTTGAAAAATAAATCCTATTTCTTGGTTTCTTAATTTTGATCTTTCAATCTCATTATATTCTGTGACGTCTTTACCCTTTAAATTAATTTGTCCTGAAGTTAGGTGGGCAAGCATACTTGCAACTTGTAAAAAAGTGGATTTACCTGATCCAGAAGGTCCCATGATGGCAAGAAATTCACCTTCTTCTATTTCTAAACTAACGTTATTCAATGCTTTGATAACATTGTCGCCCATTTGGTAATGTTTGGAGACCTTGTTTATTTTGAGTATCATATTTTAATTATTCTGGAATTAGAATATAGTCACCTTCAGATAAACCAGCAGTAACTTCGACATCATCATCAGTTTCTAATCCTAGTGTAATTTCTCTCTCTTCGGCTTCTCCTTTATCATTTCTGATATTAATGTAATTCTTTCCATCTCTACTTATAGTAGCTTCAAAAGGAACAACCAACACATTATCTTTTGATTCTAAAAGAATACTAGCGTCACCATTCATTCCAATGCGGTATTTATCTATGTCTTCTGAATTAATAGGGAACTCAACAATAAAAACAGTTCCTGTCGTATTTACAGAACTAGAATAGGCAATGTAGTTAAGGTATGTGTCCAGAGTTTCTTCATCATAGGCATCAAGATCAACTTTTGTTTGTTGGTTTATTGATAATAGTCCAATATCTGATTCATCAACTTCTGCTCTAAAAATAAGTGTTTTTGGATTTACTAATTCAAAATAATCTGTAGCAAGTAGTTGAACTCCAGTAACAGTAGAAGGAGATTTTACTAATACTCCAGCAAATGGAGCATAGAGAGAAGAATTTTTAATTGCAATATCTTTTATCTCTACAGTCAGAACTGTATTTTCTAAGTCCCACTGTTCTTTATCGAGGCCTTTTCTAACATCTTTTGTTTCAACATTATAGTCATAATTGTCTTGACCATCTTCAAAATCCCATCTTTCTGCCATATATGAGTTAAGATTTTGATCTAGTTGTTTTTGAAGAGCAGCTTTATCTATAGAAGCAATTGTTTGCCATTTTTTTATCCATTCACCTTCTTGTGCACCCAAATATACAAGTTTCCCTCCTGCTAGAAATCTCATCCTAGCTTTTTCTTTTGCGTCAACAATTCCTGAAATATCTAGAGTTTTTGTAATAGAAGTTCTTTTTACTTCTTCGAAGGTTAGTTCAACTTTATTTGCATTAGCACGATTAATTTGCCAACCGATAACAAGAGCAATAACTATAATAATGGTTAAAGTTGTTTTCCATTTTTTTATAATTATTTCAATCAGTGAATTAACTTTATTCTTTAGGAGGTTCATTTAGTCATTTTAGCATGAAGCAATACAAATGATTATAATGAATAGAGGGTGAAGTGGTACAATATACCTCTAAGAGCCGATAGCTCAGTTGGTAGAGCGGCAAGCTTATACCTTGCTGGTCGGGGGTTCAAGTCCCTCTCGGCTCACATTGATAATTAAAACAGCCTCCTTTTGGAGGCTGTTTATATTTCTTTATATTATCTTCTTTATAAGAAGAGGAATACGAGACCTAGGCCAAGGGCACCGAGGCCAACTTTGAGCCAGTTAAGGATATCTTCAGAACCAGATTCAGGTAGGGCTGCAGGTAATTCTGGTTGAACATAGTATTCACCAGTAGTTTGAACAACTTGTTTAGGTTGGCAAGCAGTACTAACTGGGTTAGTAGAGAGTCTACAAAGGTTGTCATAACAGACAGCACTAGTATTAGAACAATCTGTACTTGCATAACATTCTTCATTACATCCTGGAGCTGGAGTAGGATCTGGAACAGCAGGAGCACAATTCTCATCACCTGGGTTTTCAGTAAGTCTACAAGTTCCAGTCTCAGCACTACATGAATGATCAGTATCAGAACAATCAGCACTAGTTACACAGGCATCATTACAACCAATAGTTGGAGTAGGAGATGGTTCTGGGGAAGGTTCTACACAGGTATCACTAGTAGGGTTAGAAATTAATCTACAAATACCCCCATCAGGATTACCATCATCAGCTGACTCTAAACAAGCATGGTTAGCCTCAGCACAATCAGTACTAACTTGACATGGGTCACCACAACCCGCTGGTATAGCTTCTTCACAGGTTTCACTAGTAGGGTTAGTAGCTAATCTACAAACATCACCAACACAAGTGTGATCAGCTTGAGCACAATCAGTATCAGCACTACATGTTTCATTACAAACAGATAATGGGGTACAAGTTTCACTAGTAGGGTTAGTAGCTAATCTACAAACGTCTCCAACACAAGTGTGATCAGCCTGAGCACAGTCAGTATCAGCACTACAACTCTCATTACAGACTGATAATGGGGTAGTAGTTGGGTTTGTTGTTGGATTACTAGTCGGATTTGAAGTAGCCTGAACAGTTGTAGTAGCTTGAACAGTTGTGGTTGCCGCTGGTGCACTACCACCTCCACAACCACTTGTATCCATGACAAATCCTAATAGTTCTCCACCTGGTCCTAACATATCAACTTGTCCACATCCACCAGTTCCTCCACCTCCATTACAGTTTACAAATTCACCTTTTTGGTCTCCTGATTTATTTTGTTCTCCGGTACAAGTTTGTACGTTACATTCAGGGTTTCCTTCACACCAACTTAAACATTCAGATTCAGTCATGCCATTACATGCACCTGAGTTATATACAGTAGCCTTTGAAGCGAGACAATCTCTAATAGCATTTTCATCACCTAAAGCACATTCACCACTATCTCCAGAGCCAGGAGTTTGTGTAGTAGTTCCAGTTTGTTTAGTTCCAGTTTGTTTAGTGCCTGTTCCAGGAGCAACCGCAACACCTTCTTCACTAACATCAAGTGCACCAATCCCTACATCTTCTCTTTGCTGGTTAAGAACAGCGAATCTTTCTTGAGTTAGAAATCCCATACCTTCAACATAAACCATGTCATTGTTATAACCAGTAGAAGCTTGTTGCCTTACATCTTGTGAGGTTTGAGTGAGAAAGAATCCAGCTCCAGCTCCAAGGAGGAGTAACAATAAAACAAAACCTCCAAGGATGTATTTAATTGGTAGTTTTTTCTTAGGTTTTTTTAGGGTAGATTCTTTTTTTTCTTCTTTAGGAGGGGAGACTTGTGGGCCTGGGGCACCTGGACTTGATCCCATTGAGCCAGCAACATTCTCTTGAGCTTTTTTCATACCGACTGGTACTGCTGGAACTGTTTGGGTTGGTTGTGCGTTAAGCATATATGTTTAGATATTGAATACAAAAAAACTAGATAATTAATAATAACACTTTTCTTTTATAAATAACAAATAGGTATTTTAATGTATATATTTGGATATAATAGTATCTTTATTATCAAATTAAAGTAACATTGTGAAAACGAATTAGAGAAGTAGCAGTAATGCTCCGGCTCCAAGGATACCGATCCCAGCTTTAATCCAGTTTATTAAATCATCTGAACCAGATTGAGGTAATTCTTCAGGCATTTTAGGTTGAGAAGGACTTACTGGAGTAGTAGGAACAGTACAACTTGTACTTGCAGGGTAAGATCCAAGTCTACATGAACCTTCAAAACAAATCTGATCGTTATTTGAACAATCTCTATTTGAAAGACAGCTTTCATTACATCCCACGGTTGGTGTTGGCTCTACATATGTAGTAGTAGTAACCTGTTTAGGAGCAGTACAGTCATTTCTGTCAGGGTAATCAGCTAACCTACATTGATTAAAGTAACAGATATGGTCACCTTGAATACAATCTGAATTTGAAGAGCAGTAATCACCACAGTAAGCAACTGTTTCTGGGGTTGGAGTTGGGTTTTCTACAGGTGGTCTGCAGTTAGAATCAGTTGGGTTTGTAGAAAGTCTACATTCATTGTTATAGCAAGTGTGGTCATCTTGAACACAATCATTATTAGAACTACAGTATTCACCACAATATGATTCTACTTTAGGTTCACATGTTTCACTATTTGGATTTTCAGTTAATCTACATAACCCACCTGTACAAGAATGATCATCTTCTACACAGTCAGTATCTGCAGAACATGACTCATTACAATAAGATGGTTCTTCAGGTTCACAA
>JAOUMD010000009.1 GCA_029881675.1 Minisyncoccota bacterium
TGGGGTATTGATAGAAAGTTTATGAGTGTTGTTGGTAACTTGGTAATTATGACCGTTTTAACAGATTTTCGTATCAGAGATTGGACCGGAGGATATAGAGCCATTACAAAAGAAGTTTATGAGAATGTCTACAAAGAATTAGATAGTGAGCGCTTCTCTGGATATACTTTCCAAATTGGTTTCTTGCACAAAGCAGTCCGTAAAGGATTCAAAATTGGTGAAGTACCTTTTAAATTTCTTGACAGAACTGAAGGAGAATCTAAATTAGGAGGAGAATACGTGAAAAACACATTAATATATATTTTTAAGGTACGAATTGATGAAATAATTAAACATCGTTTTTTTAAATTTCTTTTTGTCGGCGGGCTAGGAACCCTTATCCAGCTGACAGTCCTTAGTATTTTAAGAGCAATTTTACCAGAGTTTAATGTCCTCTTTTTAACAAAATTTTTAACAGCTACATTAATTGCTATTGAGGCTGCCATTATTTCTAATTTTATTTTAAATAATCTTTGGACTTTTGCCGATAAGAAGCTTGATCCAAAGAGTATCCCAAGTAAGTTTGTTCAATTTAACTTGGCTTCAATGGGTTCTGTTGTTATCCAATTTATTGTTAACTTCCTTGGAGAAAACTTGATAGGATTAAAACCACTCTTTGCTCTGCCTGTGATTGGATTTATGATAGATACAGGCCTTATCTTTGCTATGACTGGAATTGTCATTGGTCTGTTCTGGAACTTCTTTGCATACAACAAGTTCATCTGGAATAGCAAGAAAAAAAAGTAAATAATAAATGAATGTTTAAATTCTTTTCAAAATTAAAACCAATTCACTGGTTGTTAATAGCTATTATTGCTATTGGTTCATTTTTGAGACTTTATAATCTTCCTGGGAGTATGATGTTTCTTGGTGACCAAGGACGAGATGCTCTAATTGTCAAAAGAATTTTTACAGATTTTGATCCAGTCTTTATCGGGCCTGTCACTAGTGTTGGGAACATGTATTTAGGTCCACTCTACTACTACTTTATGCTTCCATGGCTTAGACTAACTTATCCTTCTCCTGTTGGACCTGCTTATGCTGTTGCTGTACTCGGAATTATTACAATATTTTTAATGTACCATCTAGGCAAAAAACTGGTTGGAGAAAAAGCAGCTATCATTGGGACTGCATTCTTTGCTTTCTCCAGTACTGTTGTTAATAATACTCGTTTTAGTTGGAACCCCAATCCTGCCCCATTTGCATCTTTATGCATGATCTATTTTACATATATGGCCTGGAAGAAAAATCCAAAATATTGGATCTTGGTCTCATTATTTTTTAGTATTTTAATTCAGTTACATTACCTAACCCTTCTCTCTGCTGCTGGGGCTGGTGTGATTTGGCTTTTTAACCTTTATGATGTTAAAAATCATAAGGCTAAGTTAAAAAAACTTCTAATCTCTACCTTAATCGCCTTTATTTTATTTGTAGGATCATTAACTCCAATCATTCTATTTGATTTAAAACATGAGAATCTTAATGCAAAAGGATTTGCACAAATGATTACTGGAGAAGATAACTTTACCCAAAATGAAAAAGTACCCTTACTTGATAAAGCGACCACTATCATAAAAGAAACTCATGGCAGGGGTATGCATATTCTATTTGAGATTAGCATAGGAAAAAATAGACAGCTTAATACTTGGCTCTTGGTTTTCGCCATGATTATCCTAGCTGCTTTAGCTATTAATCATAAGAAGTTTCATCTGAAGAATGATGATTTTTATGGAGAGACCGTTATCATAGTTTACCTACTGACTGGGATAGTTGGTACTTCGTTTTATGGGCATACAATTTTTGATCATTATATCTCTTACCTTTTCCCTGTTACTTTCCTAACATTTGGAATTGTAATTGCTGCTATTAGTACCAGAAGCTTTCTTGCTAAAGTATTATCAATGATCTTCTTCTTCTATTTTGTATTTTTAAATTTAGATAAATACAGTTTAGAAACTCAAAACTGGTCAGTTGATGATGTCAAAAGAACTGCAGCGACTATTATAGAAAAGGTTAAAGAGGGAGAAAAATATAATATTGTATTATTGTCTGGAACTGGAGACATTGATGGACAAAGTTATAGATACTTTTTAGAAACTAGTAATAAACCACCTGTAAGAACAGAAAACAGAGGTGAAGTAGAAACATTATTCATTATCAACGAAGATCAAAAAATTAGCAAAGTAACTGATTCTCCGATATATGAGATTGTTGTATTTCCAGACAAAGAGATTAAAGAAGTATATAATATTGATAATGGTCCTGAGATAACAATTCTAAGAAAAAACTAATTATGAAACCATATTTATCCGTAATTATCCCTTCCTATAATGAAATGAAGAACATCAAAAGAAATGTTCTAGATGAAGTTTTAACATATCTAAAAAAACAAGATTATGCTTGGGAAGTTTTACTCAGTGATGATGGTTCTACAGATGGAACTACAGCAGAATTAGAAGCATTTGCTAAAAAAGATAAAGGAGTTAAAGTCATAAAAAACATTCATGCTGGTAAAGGTCCAACCGTACAATCAGGAATGCTTAAAGCAGAAGGAGAATGGGTTCTCTTTACAGATTTTGATCAATCAACACCTATCAGTGAAATTGAAAAACTTTTTAAATATAAAAAGTCCCACCAAGTAATAATTGGGTCTAGAGAGATTTCTGGAGCCCAAAGAGATAAAGAGCCTTTACATCGTCATATCATGGGAAAAGGCTTTAATTTTCTTGTTCAAACTTTAGCCATTCCAGGTATTCATGATACTCAATGTGGATTTAAGTTATTTCAAAACCATGCCTGTGCTGATATATTTTCAAACTTAGTAGTTTATGGCCGCAGCGAAGAAAGACATGATGCATTTACTGGGGCTTTTGATGTTGAAGCTCTATATTTGGCAAATAAAAAAGGCTACAAAGTAAAAGAAGTTCCAATTATTTGGCACCATAATGAAACTGACCGTGTTAGTCCCCTTAAAGACTCTGTTAGAATGTTAAGAGACATAATTAAAGTCAGAATAACAGACTTACTTGGTAAATATTCAAAATAATGGCAAAAAAAACTTCAAATCGCATACTTTGGTATAGCTTTGCTTTGTATTTCCTATCTCTTGTGGCCTATGCCATTTTTTCTTACTCTTTAACTGCACCCAATTTAGTCCTATCTACAAATTCTACATTTTGGAAATTTCAAACTTATATGTGGAAAACTTTCTTTAATAATAGAGAACTACTTACTCAAACATATTTTGGTTTAATTGGAATTATATTTTTTAACTATTTATTCTTTGTTTCACAGGCTATTAAACAAAAAATTAATAATTTTAAACTGATCTTAATATTATTCTTTGCACTCGTAATTCCTCTTTTAATAAGTAATAATGCTCTCTCTTATGATGCATTTAACTATATTTTTAATGCAAAAATGGTCAGTGTCTATCACGTGGATCCACATACCCAAGTTGCACTAGACTTCCCAGATGATTCTTGGACTAAATTCATGCATAACACTCATACCACAGCTCCTTATGGTAGGGCATGGACATATCTGTCATTAGTTCCTTTCTCACTTGGTATGGGGAAATTTGTAATCACTTGGTTAAGTTTTAGATTATTTAGTTTGTTACCTCTAGCAACATTATTATTTATCTTTTGGAAATATCATAAAAAAATAAATTACACTTGGCTCATTTTTTTAGTCTTTAATCCCTTAGTCTTAATTGAAGTTATCTCAAACGTTCATAATGATTTTTGGATGATTACTCCAGCAATATTATCATTGCTATTGATAGACTCACAAAGAAGTAAAAAAACTAATTTCTCCTCTATTATTAAGGTTTTATTTTCAATTGTACTGTTAGGTCTTTCCATCTGGATTAAACTAGCTACTATCTTACTAATTCCAATTTGGCTTTTGATATTAATTAAAGACAAACTGAAGGATATTCCTCACTTTTACTCTTTAGCTAATAGCTGGCCTGTATTAGCCTCTCTTGCGATGTTTGCTCCATTACTTACTAGTAGATCTCAATGGTTCCATCCTTGGTACCTTGCTTGGTCTATTTCTTTTATTCCATTATTTTCTAAGAGAAATAAGTTTGGGGCTGCTTGGGCTGTTTCTCTACTAGTTCTATCTATTAGCTCAATGTATCGTTATCTGCCCTTTTTGTGGCATAACAATTACGATGGAGACGTCTTATCCTGGCAAAGAATGATTACATTTATTCCCTTTGGCATTATCTTAATTCTGTCATTTAAAAAAGTCTTATTTAATAAAAAAAGATAATACTTTTTTCTCCTCTACTCTTTTTTTAAACAGTCACTAATTTCACTATATTTACTCAAAACTATGCTCCCATAGTTTTTTTTGTATTGCTTTCTATCTTTGCTAAATTAAAAACCCGAAACAAGTTCAGGGTTTACCTGCAATGCTTGGTATAATACTATATTATTAATAAGTGGTAAAAAGTGGTAGATAGATAAAAGAACAATGTTTATAGGTCGATACTATCACAAGCTAGAAGACAAAGGGAGAGTCTCTTTACCAAAAAAGTTTAGAGAAATTGAAAAAAATTGGGTTATCACTAGAGGTTTAGACGGTGGACTGTTCATCTTTAAACAGAGCGATTTTATCGAGAAAGTCGAAGAAATAGCTCAACGCACATTTACAAAAAAGAAAAATCGAGACTTTGTTAGATTAATGGTCAACGAAGCTTCACAAGTAACTGCTGATAATAATGGTCGAGTACCTCTGCCCGAATACTTGATTAAATCAGCTGGTCTTAAAAAAGAACTAGTCATTGTGGGTAGCTACAGCTACCTCGAAGTCTGGGATATGGATAAATACCACCAATATTTAGACATGTTAGAAGACCAAGCCGAGAATATTGCAGAAAGCATAGAAAATGAAAACTAGTCATATAACAGTTTTACTTAACGAAGCCATAGAGTATCTAAAAGTTGAAAAGAATTGTTGGTATGTAGATACAACCTTTGGAGGTGGTGGACATACCGAACAAATCTTAAAAAGAGGTGGGAAAGTTATCGCATTTGATTTTGATCAAAATGCAATTAAAGCTGGAGAAGAAAGATTCAAAAATGAAATTGAGTCGAATCAACTAGTTTTAGTAAATAAAAACTTTACTGAACTTGAAGAAACTTTAAACTCTCTAAAAAAAGAACACTCCATTGATGAAATATCTGGAATTCTATTTGACTTTGGGACAAGCACTGATCAACTCATGAACACTGATCGTGGTTTCTCCTTCCTTGGTGAAGGCGAACTAGACATGAGAATGGATCAAACTCTTGGAGTAAAGGCCAAAGACCTACTAACACTTCTGTCAGAAAAACAACTAATGGAAATTTTCTTCCAGCATGGTGGAGAAAGTGAAGCAAAGAAAATTGCCAAAGCCATTGTTAGTAACAGAAAAAATGGAGTCTATATCAAAACAAATAAAGACTTGGCTCAACTTGTTGAATCAGTTAAAAAATCTCGAAATAAAACTCATCCTGCTACTAAAGTTTTTCAAGCTTTAAGAATTGTAGTGAATGATGAGTTAAACAATATCGAAACTAGCTTACCACAAGCTTTCAACTCTCTCAAAAAGGGTGGAAGACTTATCACAATCAGCTTTCATGAAGGTGAAGACAGAATTGCCAAGACTACATTTAAAACATGGCAAGAAGAAAACTTAGCTACTTTGATTACAAAAAAACCGGTTGTCCCTACTGATGAGGCGATCAAAGAAAATCCAAGATGCCGCAGCGCAAAAATGAGAATTATAGAAAAAACATAAAATGAAAAACAAAAAAAATTACCTTTACATAGCATACTACGCAATTTTATTTACTATTCTTGCGACAAAAGTAGTTCAAACTGTTTATACAGGTAGCCTTTTTGTTCATCGTTCACATCAGCTTAAATCATTAAATACACAAAATGAAATTATTGCAGAAGTTAACTATGAGTTAACTACTAAGCTCTCCGAGGCAAACTCTCTACACAGTTTGATAAGTTCTGCTACACTTGATGGGTATAGAGAAATCAAAAACCCAATTGTCATTACTGACAAGGCCATGGTTGCTTTGAAATGAGAACCGATTTTAATTCTAGAAAAAAACCTAAACCAGCCCAATCATTACTAAGAGCCCACATCGTAATTGGGATAATTTTTTTATCTTTCTTAATTGTTGAATTCAGACTTTTTTATTGGCAAATAATCAAAGGCAATAGCCTTGAAGCTGAAGCTACAAAACAATACCAAAAATTAATCATCAATACTGGCAAAAGAGGCTCAATATATACAAGCGATGGTCATCTGCTTGTAGGAAATGAAAAGGTTTATCGACTCTTTGCAGAACCTCATTTATACACAGAATCAAAAGAAAAAATTCATAAACAAATCTTTGACTTATTACTTGAACTAGATACAGATTTTAAAGAAGCTACTGAGGAAGCAGCTAAAAAAGAAATTGAAGAAAATTTTTCACTGTTCTTAGAAAATAAACTTGCAATCAGAGATAAAAAATGGGTAGGAATCATAAGTGGGGTGACAGAAAAAACAAAAGATGAAATTGAAAATCTTAAAATAGAAGGTTTTGGTTTTGACCCATATTTCCAACGACTATATCCAGAAGCATCTATGGCAGCACATGTAACAGGATTTGTGGGTAAAGATGAAGAAGGAGAAACTCTGGGTTACTTTGGAATAGAAGGTTCTCTAAACAAAGAACTTAGTGCAAAAATAAATAAGGAAATTACATCTAACTTTTCATTTGGTGAAGATCTCAGTAAAAAAATTAATGGAAGAGACGTTACCCTAACTATTAGAAGAGATATTCAGTTTCTTATTGAAAATGAATTAAAAAAATCTATAGAAAAATATGGTGCGAGTTCAGGTGAAGTAATAGTAATGGAACCAGACACTGGAAAAATACTTGGTTTAGCAGCATACCCAAATTATGACCAAAAAAACTTTTATGAATTTCCGACTGACTTTTACAAAAATCCCAGCGTCAGTAATTTCTATGAGCCAGGCTCAACATTTAAGGTATTAACTGTGTCAATTGGTATAGATAGTGGAGCTATAACCCCAGAAACAAAATGTGATAACTGTTCTGAATCTAGAAAAATAAGCAAATATACAATTAAAAATTGGAATGATGTTTATCATCCAGATATCAATATGACTGAAGCATTAGCCAAATCTGACAACACAGCTATGATTTTTGTTAGAGAGAAGATTGGAGATAAAACTTTTATTGACTATATTAAAAAATTTGGTTTTGGCCAAAAAATAACAAATGATATTCAGGAAGATACCAGCCCTTCATTTCCAGAAAAATGGGGTGAAGTAGAGCTGGCCACACGTTCATTTGGACAAGGAATTAGTGCTACTAGTCTTCAAGTCATTAGAGCCATCAATACCATCGCTAATCAAGGCTTAATGGTCCAACCACAGTTTATTCAAAAAGTTTCAGATAGAGAGACTCATCAAGAAATTATTACCGAAACAATTGAACTTGACCAAATTATCAGTAAAGAAACTGCAGAAGAAGTGACAAAGATGATGATTGAATCAGCTAGTCATGGTGAAGCACAATGGATTGCAAGTAAAGATTACTTAGTGGCTGGTAAAACTGGAACATCTCAAGTTAATAATGAAGATGGTGGTTATGATGATGAAAAAACTATTGCAAGTTTTATCGGATTTGCTCCAGCAGATAATCCTCAGTTTATTATGTTAACAAAATTAAATGAGCCAACTACTTCTCCTTGGGCTGCAGAAACTGCAGCTCCTCTTTGGTATAAAATTGCAGATAAGCTAATTTTAATGTTTGAGTAACCTAAATTATTTCTTAATAGCTAAAACAGATCCAATCTTCATCAAACTTTCAAAAAGTAAAATACTTAATATTAAAATGCTGAGTAAAATTCCGTCAAAAACAACATTTTGAATCTTAAAAAAAATAATTAATAAAATAAATAAACTATAAATAAATCCTCTAATTGAGTTCAAAAAAATAAAACTAAATAAGAAAAAGTTTGCTATAAAAAAAATAAGTAAAACTGCTAAATATGAGTTAGGTAATATTATATTTTTTAATAGATCTGGATCAAAATTATTAAATATAAAAAACAAAATAATATAAAAAAATATGCCTAATATTAATGTGGGTAGATGCTGAAGATACTTCACTAACCTACCAGAAGTCTCTTTCTTTTTAGCTTGAGTAAAATCTTTAAAAGGTTCTACTGCTATTTTATTGGTTAACTCAACTGGTTGTTGTTTTAACCTGGATTTACCTTTTATCACTTTGTCTTCCTCTAGATACTTAACTATTTCTATTCTATACTATTTTTCATGCCCACAGATCTTATTTTTATCATCTTACTAATTATCATAGGTTTTATTTCTCTCTATTTTCTAATCAAAAGGTTAATAGAAAAGAGCCAAACTCCTGATCAAATTGAAGATATAGTAAATCAAGTCTTTGGTAAGAGTGCTGCAAAAATAGCAGAACAATCAAAACAAATCTTAGCTAGTGAAAAGGAGACAATTCAAACTGATTTAGCAAATAAGCAAAATGCAATTGAAAAATTAGTTATTAATCTTCAAGATGATATTAAGATAAGGCAAGACGAAATCAGAAATCTAGAAAAAGATCGCACCCAAAAATTCAGTGAAATAAATAAGACTTTAGAACAACATAAAGAACTAACCCAGGACCTTAAAATTTCTACAGAACAATTGTCTAAAGTCTTATCAAATAACCAATCTCGTGGAGCTTGGGGCGAAAGAATTATTGAAGACCTACTACTGGCTAATGGTTTAGTAGAAGGTATTCACTATCTAAAACAAACTAAGCAAAGCTCTACAACTCTTAAACCTGATATCACACTTCTGTTACCAAATGATAGGAATGTTCCAATTGATGTTAAATTCCCCTACTCTGAAATTCAAAAACTCTCTGAAGCTCAAACAAAGTCAGCAAAGTTAGCTCATCTAAAACAATTTTCACAGGACTTAAAAACAAAAATTGATAAAGTTGCAACTTATATTGATCCGACCCAAAATACACTAGACTACGCAATTATGTTTGTTCCAAATGAGATGGTCTTTTCATTCATCAACCAAAAAATGCCAGAACTTGTCGACAGAGCGATCAGTAAAAAAGTTCTAATCGTTTCACCATTTACTTTTTTAATTGTCGCTAGAACTGTCATGGAAAGTTATCGAAACTTCATGATTGGAGATAAGTTAAAAGAAGTTGTTAGCTATGTTGATGATTTTGTAAGTGAATGGTCAAAATTCAGGGATAAATTTGATAAATATGGTAGATCATTAGCTACGCTGCAGAAAGATTATGAAGAAATTACTGGGACTAGAGTAAAACAAATGGAAAGAAAAATTAGTAAGATTGAGGATGTCAGACAAGGTAATTTATTAGAACAAAATAAAGATCAGTTACTTAAATAGATAATCCTTTATTAAAGAACTCTAAATCTCTGTTAATTACATTGTTCCAAACTGGTCTCATGTTATGATCTGCACCTGGGTAAGAATAAAAAGTTAAATCAATCCTATCTTTAACAGATAAATTAGTTGAGCCTGTCGCTTCTTTAATTATTATATTATTCTCTTCTCTTATTTTGTTTTCAGCCTCAACTTTTTCAATAAACTCTAGGCTCCATTGTTGAAGAGCTGCCTCATCTTCAGTACCATGATGTAACATAATTGGGCCCTCTAACCTATCCAAATGTTGAGAAATAGAAAAGTCAAACACATCATAATCTTCTTCAAACTGTGAAAGCCACTTTCTGGTAGCTTTTCCCTCGTCCTTATACTCATCACTAAAAAATAGAATAGAGTATGGAAATGGAGCTGTTACTGGAGCCCAAAGGGTAGTCGGAATTGATTCACCTAATGCTTCTAAGGTAGTCAAGGCTACTTGTCCTCCATTGCTATGCGCCCAAATTCCTAATAAATAATTTTTAAGATTATCTTTTTGACAACTTGATTTTGGAGTTAGATCATTTTCTTCAATTTCTAAGTTATTAAACTGACAGTATTGGTAATTAAAATCACTCTTTTTTATATTATTTATTAGCTCAATTGTATTAACTGACTTTATAAATCTAGTCTCCCAGGAATTCTCTGATTCTGGGTCAGAGATACCATAACCTAAAAAATCAGGAGCTAAGGTAATATATCCATTTTGAGCAAATATACCTGCAGCTGACTTTGTACCTACACCAGTTTGATAACTTTCTAGAGGGACATATCCTCTCAATAAAATGATAATCTTGTCTGAAGATTTAAAATTAGTCGGTAAATTTAATTGACCACTTATCAGTCCCCCAGTTGCTTGATAAGTAAAAAGATAAGAAGAATAACCATTAAAGTCAGCAATCTTCTCTTTAATCTCTATCTGACTATCAATAAACTGAAAGTCATTTAGCTTTTCTATCTGGTAAACATTGAGAGGGAGTTCCTTTTCTTCTTTGACCTCAATCTTGACAAATGGACTAATCAAATCACTGTTTGAATAATAAAGTTTAAAAACAATTCCTACTCCTATAGACAATGCGACCACAATCATAAGCCAAAAAGCAATCAATGATTTTGTTATTTTCATACTAATATTGTAAAGGAATTTATTCCCCAATACAAAGTGATATAATCTGATCATGTTTAGAATAAAAAGAAATAGATATGGCGATTTAATATTAGATATTAATCTTAGTCCATTTGATTTTTTACTAAAGTTGTTATCTTCCTTAGATATTATTTTTAACTCAAAAATATTTTACTCAATCCCGATGGGACTCGGAATTGGATTTGGGATAGGTATTGTAGTATTTTCAAACCCTAGTAGCACTATTGCTACTACACCAAAAGTCAAATATGACATTATTACTTTAACCCCACATAAAATAACTCTAGATAAACAAAACTATACTAGTCTTGTTAAAGATCAATCATCTTATAGTCTTATTCCATTAAAATGGACAGATGAAGTAATAAACTTTCTTAATTTTCCAGGAAAAGTTGAAGGTCAAGTAGTTATTGGAACTAAAGATAAGTTAATAGAAAATGTTAGTTTAGGTGAAAAAATAAAATTAGAAGCAACAAATAATGGAATATATTCTTATTCAATTTTTCACATAAGAGAAATTGCTAGCAAAGATATAAACTCTCTAATGAACGATAATGATGCAAAATTAATCATTATTAATCCAACTAATGTTCTGGGTTCTAATTATCTAATTGCTTTAGCAAAATAATTATAAAATATAAGTTTATTACTAAACCTACTTCCTCAAAAACATTTTTTCTAATTCATAAACTGACATGACAACTCTAACTGGTCTTCCATGAGGACATGTGTAGGCACCAGTTGTATTATCTAGTTTTTCTATTAAATTCTTCCTCTCTGCCATAGTCAAATATTCACCGGCCATAATAGCATTTCTACATGATAAGAAGTTTAGTACTCTGATTGTTTGAGAGTCAATTAATCCTTCATTAAATCCGATTTCATAACTATCAATTATCTCACTAAGCAGAGATAAATAATCATGTTCTAACATTAATAAAGGAACGTGAGTTAAATATAGATCACTTTCTGACTTATCTAACCTAAACCCCATCTTTGATAAAAATTGTTCTAAGTCCTTTACTTTTTGTAAATCAGAAATACTCAAGTCGATAGTCACTTTTTTACTAAGTAATGTTGAGTTTTTATCAGAAATCAAAAATTCCTCTCTAAATTGTTCAAACAAAATTCTTTCATGAGCAGCATGTTGATCAACTAAAACCATACCTTGAGCACTAGGATAAATTAGATATGTGTTATCAATCTGAATAATTTCTTCTTCAATTGGTTTTTCTTTGACATTAAAAAACTCTGTCTTCTCTTTTAGTATATCTCTAGTGTGACCAATTGTTTGTCTATCTCTTAAAGTTAATTCTTGCCTTGAAGGTTGATTGAAATTATATGTTAAATCATTTTCCTGCAATGCTATCTCTATAGCATTTTGTACAAAATATAATATTTGCCCAATGTCTACAAATTCTACTTTCCTTTTATGGGGATGAATATTTACATCTAACTGATTTGGCTCAAGTTCTATATTCAAGACAAAGACTGGATATGCATGAGGTTCTAAAAGTGGACCATAAGTCTTTTTAATAATTTTACTTATTTTATGATCAGAGACTGGTCTTGAGTTAATATATAAAAATTGTTTTGAATTATTTTTTCTTGATAATTGAGGTTTAGAAATAAGACCCGATATTTTAAGTTTATCTATTGATGATTCTAATGATACTAATTGATCTGAAATTCTTGAGCCAAGGAGATATTTTACTCTCTGACTTAAGTCACTCTGACCTAAACCAGTATGTAATAAACTCTTACCATTATTAAATAAAACAAATGATACGGTGTGATTAACCAAGGCAAACTCAGTCACAACTTCTAACACTTTTCTTAACTCTAATGCTGAATTTTTAAGAAATTTTTTTCTAGCTGGAACACCTGCAAATAATTGTTCTACTCTGATAGTGGTTCCAACAGGCATGCCCAAGGGAGACTGACCGATTAGCTCTCCTTTCTCTAAAAGAACTTTAAAACCACTATCTTGTCCTTTTTGCCTACTTTGAATTTGTAATTTACTCACTCCAGCAATACTAGATAAAGCTTCTCCACGAAAGCCAAATGACCCAACCCTTGCTAAATCTTCTTTTGTAATAATCTTACTTGTTGTATGTTTTAGAAAACATTTTTTTAAATCACTCTCACTCATTCCCATTCCATCATCTGTAATTGAAATTAGATCAAGACCAGAGTTTTCTAATCTAATTTCTATATTTTTTGAGTTAGCATCTAGAGAATTTTCAATCAATTCTTTAAGTATTTGAGATGGTCTTTCTGCAACCTCACCAGCAGCAATAATTGCTATTACTTCATTGGTGAGTTGTTTAATATTTCCCATACTACTTAACGTATTTTGTTAATAACATATCAAGCTTTGATAGAGCTTCAACAGGAGTTATTTTATTTATTGAAATGTCACTTAAATCTTTTTTGAATTGAGCATAATCTAAGCTAGAATTGACTTGTTCTAAATTATTAGAAGCAACCGTATTAGTTTCTATATCAGGAGCCAATTTATCAAACTCTTTCATTAATACTTTAGCTCTTTTAATTACACTTTCAGGAATACCCGCCAACCTCGCAACTTGAATCCCAAAACTATGAGAAGCAACTCCTTTAGTAAATAGGTATAAGAACACAGGAGCCTGTTTATGATTTTTAATTGACATATAGAAATTAGAAATTTTGTCTGGAAATTTTGTCTCTAATTCTTGTAATTCATGGTAATGAGTTGCAAAAAGTGTTTTTGGAGTCCTAGATGAGTTTGTGACTAATCTTTCTGCAACTGACCAAGCGATACTTATCCCATCATAGGTACTAGTACCACGACCAATTTCATCCATAATCACCAAACTTTTATCTGTCGCATTATTTAAAATTCTAGCTGTTTCTATCATCTCTACCATAAATGTAGATAAACCTTCTGTAATTGCATCACTGGCTCCACTTCTAACAAAAATTTTATCTGTTAAACTAATTCTTGCTTCTCTGGCGGGAACAAATGAACCAATATGTGCTAATAAAACTATTAAAGCTGTTTGCCTCATCAAAACTGATTTACCGGCCATGTTAGGACCTGTAATAACAGTAAGCTGCCTATCATTCTGATCTAAATAAGTATCATTGGGGACAAAGTTATGTTTTTCTATTATCTTCTCAATAACTGGATGGCGGCCACTTCTTATATCTATTATGTTTTCTAATATAATACTTGGCTTTGTAAAATTATGCTCTAGACTAACTAATGCAAATGACACTAAACAGTCTAACTGAGCAATCTTATTAGCAAGCTTTTGAATTGGGCTAACAAAAGTTAAAAGCTTACTAACAGTCTTTAAAAACAACCGATACTCTATCTCAAAGATCTGATCTTCAGCCTCTAATACGATTTGCTCATGATGTTTTAACTCTTTGGTGATGTATCTTTCTGCATTTACTAAAGTTTGTTTACGTTGATATGTTTTTGGAGCAAGATGTAAATTAGCTCTGCTGATTTCAATATAGAAACCAAACACTTTATTGTATTTAACTTTTAATGAACTAATACCTGTCTTCTCTCTTTCTTTAGTTTCAAATTTATCCATCCAATCTCTACTCTTTAAGGTGACAGATCTTAACTCATCTAACTTTTTATCTATACCAGATTTAATAAACCCACCATTTTTGGGATTAATAGGCGGATTTTCATCAATTGTGGATCCAATTAATTCAATTACTTTCTCAATTTGTTTATCATTTTTAATTAAGCTACTAATATTTCCCTTAGACAGTTTTAAAAGTTGCTCCACCAACAACGATTCTTTCAAAGAATCTTTTAAACTAATTAAATCCCTAGGAGTACCAAAATTTAGGCTAAGTCTAGAAAGTGTTCTTTCTATGTCATTAATCTTTTTTAATGAAGAAGTTAGATCTTCTCTTAGTTCCCTATTAGTAACTATTTCTTCAACTACATTTAATCTGCCCTCAATTCTTTTTTTATCAAAGAGTGGTTTCACTAACCATTTCTTGAGTAATCTTCCTCCCATAGCAGTACTAGTAAAGTCAATCAGATCCAATAGAGAATTTTTCTTATTACCGCTTAATGTCTGTAAAAGTTCTAAATTATTAATTGTTGAACGATCCATCTCTAAATAATTACCATCAGAAAACTGAGTAATCTTTTGTAAATGTTTTAAATCAACTTTCTGAGTATATTGAAGATAGCCAAGAAGGACATTACAGACTTTACCAGTAACTATTCTATCTTCCAAATTAAGACTCTTTAAACTTTTTACTTTAAAAATGTCTAATAAGTTGTTTTTATAATTTTTTGTAAACTTATTCCAGTCTTCAAAACTATAAATAAAAAAATCAGGATAATTTACAAATAAATTCATTCTATCTTTATCAAAATAGAATTCTTCCTTAACAATTGCTTCAACCGGTTTTATCTTAGAAAAGAGATCATCAATGACTTGTTTAGCTTTAATTAAATTAATTTTTTCTTCTTCTATAAATGAAATCTCTCCTGTTCCTAAATCACAAATAACAATTGATAAAGTGGAACTAATATAATCTAAGGCTAAAATATAATTATTCTTCTTTTTTTCTAATCCCCTATTATTTAAATTTGTTCCTGGGGTAACAACTCTAATAACTTCTCTCTTTACTATCCCTTTTCCATTAGGAAGACTGACTTGATCACAAATGGCCACTTTATACCCAGCACTAACTAACTTAGCTAAATATGAATCAACAGCATGAAATGGAACTCCACACATTGGAATTTCGCCATCTTTCCCCCTATTCTTGGCAGTTAGTGTAATATCAAGGATATTAGACGAAATCTTGGCATCTTCAAGAAACATTTCATAGAAATCACCGAGCCGAAAAAATAAAATACAGTCTGAATACTGTTTTTTTATCTCCAAGTACTGGAGCATCATTGGGGTTTTAAATTGGCTAATATCTGTTTGTTTGTCCACAAGACTCAAGATATCATAATTAGATAAATATTTTCAGTAATAAACTAGATATTAGTTAGTCTACCGTGATTCAATAACTTAGATCTGATAGCAGAAACATCTTTATCTCTATTTTCTCCAACTATATCTTGATCATAACCATAAATTTCTTGTGGGAAAAGTTTTTGAGCACTTACCCTGCTTTTTCTTAAACCAAACAACTCATGAGCCTGCTCAAGCTCATAGCGATAATTCATATACTCAACTTGATCCATTACCATTATTTCAACAGGAGTATCATCTTCTGATAAATATACTAAAGTTCTAATAAAACTAACTTTATTTGATTGACCCCGCCCAGATTTAACTCTACTCTTACCAATAAATTTTGCATCTGGATATTGATCTCCAATCATCATTAAGACTCTATTCATCATAATACTTCTATTTCCCGTAGGCACAACAAACATAAAACCAGTTGTATCCAAAAGGTCAACATCCTGACCAATTCTAATTTTAGGTCTATCCTCAATATCTAATGTAGAGTTATAAATCATTTTTCTAATAATTGAAAAATCAGATTTTGTTCTCATGTTTGCAAGAACATCTCCAACAGTATCAACCTGTCTAACACTCCATTTATGAGACTTTATATGTACTTGCTCTTGTAATGAGTTTAACTTAATAAAATCATTAGCTTCATCTTGAGAGTAAAAGGTACCAAGACATTCATTGCTTTCTTCATCATGAATTGAGAATAAATCCTTTGGTTGAGTATCACCAATTAAGCCTTCGTATAAACTATGTTCAAAAATTTGTTGGAGTGAATGAAGACTTTCTGAATTTGGGACCGTATGATTATATTTAGAAAGTTCCATAAGCATGATTGCTAAAACATCCTGTCTCAATATTTCATATTTAAATCTTGAAGTACTTCTACCATTGCTCATCATTAAGTGAATTCTTCTAGCCAGATTTACTGTGGGTACGCTTGTAGTATTTAGCAAACCCACTTCATATTCCATATCAGGATATGAAGTATTAATTAATCCTTCTACGATCTCATTAGATTTATGGTACATTTCCAGAATAATCATTTCTATTTGGACCTGATCTAAATTTCTAAAGTAAGGAAATAAAATTCTAATCTGTTCAAATATTAGATCACTTGCTAACTGCAGTTTTTCAAGATCTGGATCATCTGAAAGTAGTTCTAAAATCTCTCTTGCTCTTTCTTGACCAAATAATTCTACAAAAAAACGCAATAAAGCAAACTCATTTTCTTCTGGAGCTTTTTCTAAAACTGATGCTGGTATATATATTTCTCTTTTTGGCACAAATAAAAAGCCCCTCAGGAGAGGGGTATCTATTAATTTTTATAATAACCCCTCAGCCTATATTGGCAAAAATAATGAGTTGCTTGGTTACTATTAAAATATTTTTCATCTCAAGCATTCTATCATCAAATAAAATAAAAATGAAGCTAACTTATCAATAAATAATGCCATATTGAGATACTTTGTCCTCTATTTTTTGTATATCTGGAAGAACTAAGTCCAAATCAGCTTTTGGGGAAATAACAAAATCTTTAATATTAGCCCAGCTAGGAAACTTGCTATCTCCTTGGTTTCCAGAGTAAAATCTAACTTTAAGATATTGTGTAGAAAACTCAGACAGGTTTAGTTTAACTTCGTGCCAATTATCTTGAACACTATTTTCTAAATAAATTATTTGATCATTAACTGATACTACTAATTTTGTCTGATCAAAACCCTGTAAAATTTCATTGCTTGCTGTTAGATATTTAAAATTTAGTTGTTCAATTCCTAAGGGTAAATTAAGTTCCAGATAATTATCTTGCCAAAAACCAGAAGAATATTGATTACTGATTTGATATTGATTATCTGATTCCGTGACCTCACCATTAAAAAATGGTTTTACAATATCTAGCACACCTTGTTCAGACCATTCACTACAATTGTTCAACTGATCACAAGCTCTAACCTTATAATAATATTGACTATCTACTAGTCCCTGTAGATTTAAATTATAGTAATTTTGATCAACTTTATATTCTTTTCCTGCAAATGATAATCTGTAATAAACAGGTTCAGAAAGACTTTGATAATCTACAACTTTTTGCCATTTTATTTGTGAATTATCACGGATTGTCACTATATGATTTTTATCTAAAATAACACTTGGTGGAGAAACAAAATCACCAACTGTCAACTTGATTCCTTTAAAAAAAGCAGTTGGATAAAAAAAACTTTCTACTAGACTAAAACTCATAAAAAGTAAACCAATTATTATTAATAAAATTGAGATAAGTCTTTTTATATTCATATTGTTCAGAGTTAAATAGAGAGCAAGTAGGTGTAGCGAATTCTTGTGGGGACGCTTTTACCTGCTCTCTATTAACCCTTAACTTATTGAACTTGTGTCCCGGTGAGGAGCACACTTAAATCTACTACGCTACTTTGGATATCATCACTAGACTCGGTAGGAAGCTTGAAAAGTAAGTTGTAGCTTCTTTCTTCTCCTTGTACTAGATTCCCTCCACTTAAAACCTTCCCAGTCTCAGACCACCATGTTAATGTTTGAAAATCTGGTGCCTCTAAGCTACCAACTTCCTCAATAGCCATTAACATTGTGCCTGCTAATAATTGGAAATCTGTTCCTGTAAACAAAATCTTAGCTTTTAACTGCAAAGGCACAGATCCATCACTAACATTCTGTACGACAGTTAATATAGGATCAGATGTCCATCCTGGAACGATGTTATTAAAACTAACTCCAGCTGTCCATTCATTGACACCATTAATTAACAGTCCAGAACTCCCAACACTGACCCCAATCCCACGAACTTTTCCCTGTGAACTAAACCAGGCATAAGCAGCACTAGCAGACATAGCAATTATCATCATTAAAGCGATGAATGTTATCAATGATTTTTTCATAAAAAATCACCTCCTTTCAAATAAATATTAATTAAAGGTGAGTTTATTACTATATTCTTACAAGAAGATTACATCGAATATACCAATTGGTTTGCATATATAAAAAGCACCCATTAATTGGGTGCTTTTTTAATATCTATATTAAAGCTTATTACTCTTCGATAAACATATGAGCAATCATTTTTGCAGAAATTCCAACTCCTATGGAAAGCAGTGCAAACCATTGAGCAACAGTATTTATAAATGTTTCTTGAGTGTAACATTCGCTATTTTTCATGAAATAGAATAATCCAATTGTAACTAGAGTAATTCCGACAAGAGCTACAAATCTAAATGAGCCAGAATCTTTCTTCATTATTTCAAGACCAATGATGACTGCTAGTTGAAGCACTAAGAGAATCAAAGGAAGATAGCTTGCCCAAGGGCTACAGGTAGTATCACCTAAAACCTCACCATCTTCTGATAAAACTACAGTTTCTTCTTTTGTTGTTGAGTCATCTTTCTTACCACCATCAGCATCAACTATAGTAGTAGTTCCAGCTGTGTAGACTCCTCCAACACCAGTTCCTGTAGTAACACCCAAGACAGTTCCTTCATCATTCTCAGGAGCTGGACCAGGGCCTACTCTGAAGTCAAGTTTCTTTTCTGTAAAGTTACCAGCATCATCTACAGCTTTGACACTAACAGTCCATACCCCATCGTATAGATTATCTAATTGATGGAAGAAATCATCTCTACCAGTATCTACACCGTAAGAAGTACCATCTTCATGTTTCCATGACACTTTATAGTGTGTGACATCGCTATCATCTGATGGAGCTTTCCAAGAGGCATCAGCTGTGTCAGATGTAATCTTTTCAACCTTTACTTCAAGTGGTTCTCCAGCAGGATTAGTTGCATCATATTTGACTTCTTTAATACCTAAGCTTGAGATATTCCCAATGGTATCAATAGATCTGTAGTAAAGGATATTTTGTCCTTCACCTGGAGGATTGATTGGAGAACTATAAGTTGTCCAAGTTTCTGTAGTGCTATTCCATTGGTACTCAATTCTCTCAAGGCTATAGTTATCGCTAGCAGTTAAAGTAATAGTTGGATTATTATATCTATACCAACCTCTTTCTCCACCAGGAGTTGTAGGGTCAATTGCTAATAATACTTCAGGAATTGTTTTATCAAAAACAATCTTGATTGTATATGTATCTTCAACATTACCAGCAACATCTATTGCATGAGATGTAACAGTATAGAAACCTTCTGGAACATCACTCAATTGATAATCCCATGAAGTAGTTCCATTAGCTCTGAAAAGTGAGTCTGTGGCTACCCAAGCGGATCCAGTTGCATCCCAGTATGTTCTAGAACTTTCTTCTTCACCAAAGCCTAAGTGGGAGATTGAAAGAAGGACATGATCAACTCCAGAGAAATCATCAGTTGCACTACCTTCAATTAAACCTGAAAAAGTACTTGTTTGGACTTCTCCACCATCTTCTAGACCGAAGCTAGAGATGATTGAAGAAGGATCTATATGATCAACAGACACTTCAATCCAGTGAGCAGAGCCTCCATCTTTATTATTAGCACTGTCTCTTGCTTCTAATTTTATTGTATAAGTTCCATCGGCTACTAAAGTTGTATCCCAACTTAATAGTAATTTATCTGTAAATGAATTTGTATCATTTACAACTCCTGGACCAGCAACTGTGGTACCACTAGAGTTTTGAATTACAAACCAGTAATGATGAGGATTATCATCTTCAACAGTTCCTCTGATATCTATAGTTCCTGTAACTAAACCAGTAGTTGGGTTAGTAATTTCTACGTTTGGTGCTTCTTGATCAAGAGTTAAACCACATTGATCTGAAAGATTACTTTCATTACCAGCATTATCTACAGCTATGAGTGTGTAATGATATGGATTATTTCCAGCAGTCATATTTGCTGTCTTTATAGTTGATCCTGCATCAAACCATTGATGTTTTTCTTTGAATTTTGTACCAAACCAGTAACCTTTTAAGTCACTATCTGAATTAGCATTCCATTCAAAAGTAACTTTAGTGTCATTGGTATATCCTTCACAACCAATTTCATTAGCAGCACTTGTACCGTGCCCTTTGTAGATTGTTCCCCATGTTGGGATACTTGGAGAGGTTACATCATAAACAACGCCGTAAGCATATGCGCTACTTTCAACATTTCCTGCTACATCTGTACCAGCTACTTTAATGTCGTAAGTACCCTCAACACTAGGAGTCCAGTCATAACTAAAGTTAAATGGCTCATCATTTGATCCATTACTTAAAGTTGTAATTAACTGCCAATTGTTTTGACCAGCTTCACTGTAGTAAAGGTTTACTTCATCTACACCATTAGTGTCAGTTGAAGAACCTTCAATCAAAATTGATTGGTTAGTCTCAGTATTATCAGTTGGTGAAGTTAGGGTTGTAACTGGAGCAGTCCAGTCTGTAGTAATACTACAAGTGTTAGACCAGTCTGAGTAATTACCTAAGACATCCATAGCTCTGACTTTTACATTATGTGTTCCTTCATTAAGTGAACCACCATATTGAGAAGTTGTTCTAGTAGTTGTCCACTGACCTCTTGTTCCATTTGGTTTTGGATAATCAATGAAGTATTCATAACTAGAAAAACCACTTCCTGAATCAGTTGAGTCAGTCCAGTCTACTGTTGTGTTATGAATATTAGTAATACTTCCACAATCTAGGTCTGGATTTAAGAATCCAAGAACTTCTGGAGTTGTAGGAGCCTCACTGTCATAATTAATTTGACAGCTACCACCTAAGCTTTCTTCACTAAGTGCCCAGTCAGATTTATTACCAGCTTGATCTACTGCTCTAACTGCAAAACCATAAGTACCATCTACTGGGGCAACCCAAGTATTAGGTAGAGAAGCTTGATATAAAACTTTTTCATTTAATCCTTGTGCACCACTTGGATGGAAAGATGAATATTCATAGTGAGAGAAATCATCTTCAATACTATCGTCCCATTTAGGGACCATGTTTTGTCTTAAAGAGAAGTCACTACATTGATATTCATTACCATCTCCACCAAGTCTTCTTAGACCAGTTGGCATAGTTGGATTTGTATTATCATAGGTGAAATCTCCTTTTATTCCATGATTATAGTTACCAACATTATCAGTAGCCCTTGCCCAGAAAGTATGATCATTTAATACTTCTGACATTAGTCCATGAGTATTAATATATTTTCCATCTGCAGGAACTTGATATTCGAAACGATATATATTTCCAGACACAGGAGTTGCAATCCATTCTCTTGGAGCTACATATGCATTAGATTTACTAGTAATTCTAAACTCAACATCTCTAATTCCAGATTCTGCATCATCTGCAACAACTTCAATTCTTACAAAGTCTCCTGGTTTTACAAAGCTCTTTTCTGTGTAGCTTGAGCCATCTTCAGAAACATACATCTTAATATCACTCATAGAAGGGATACCTTTGTCATATGTAAAAGTAGTGGCTGGAGAATTAGTATAATTTCCAGCTTGATCAAATGCTTTAATATAGAATCTCAAGCCATCAACAACTGTTGTGATTGGAGTATGAAGATCAATATATTTTCCATCAGCTGGGAAAGTAAACTCTCTTACAAACTTATATCCAGTAGTATTTACAAAATATCCTGAATCAATATATCCACCTCCAGAAGCATTTTTAGCCAACAGTCTAACTGAACCCATTCCAGAACCAGTATCTGTAATATCAGCTTCAACTCTTACTAAGTCTCCTGCTCTCATGAAAGTAGATTCAACCCCATTTACAAACATTTTTATGTTTGTTAAGACTGGGTTAGTTGTATCCTTAAACGTATAAACCCTGGTATTCCCATAATCTGTATAACTATATTGACCAACAGTATCATCAACAGAAACAGTTTTTGTAATATCATCAAGCCAAATATGAGTAGACTCATCATGTGAACTACTTCCAGTTACAATTAATTTAGCTTCAGTAGTTACTCCTCCACCTTGATCAACATTAATACCACCCCATCCATTTCCTGATGTTGTAACATTATTAACAGTGACAGTTGACCCATTCACAGTAATTCCTGAAGCATCATTATTTAATACAGTTAAATTATCAAATAAAACGTTATCCGCTACATATGCTTGAATACCATGTAAGTTTGTTCCATTTGTACCATCAATAATTAAGTTCTTAACTGTAGTGTTATCACTAAAGATTACTAAAGATGAATTGTTTGAATTATTTGTTTTCGTAAATGTTGGAGAAATTGTATTACTGTGACCATCAATAGTAATTTCTTTATTTACATCTACTCTATGTCCAATGGTAATATCACTTAAAATATCAATTGTGTCACCATTACTTGAGCCATCAACTGCATCTTGTAAACTGGAATAGCAAACACCTACGGCATATACGCCACTGACACAATCTGCTCCTGGATTAATTGTCACCACAAACACAGTAAAGTGATCTACACCCACTGCTTTAATCTCATTACCTGTAATAGTATTTGTTAATTCTTCACCAGTTGATAAACCATCTAGATTCTCTGCATATACAACCTTAGCTGTACCATCTGCTCCCTCTGGAAGAGGAAGAGTTAAATCATATTCAAAGGTACCATCTTCCATAGAAGAGGTAATGTCATAAGCAACATTAGATAATGCACCTAGAGACTCTACTTGCTCATCACTTAAGATAATTTCTTCAATATTTAAGTTCCCTGCATTTTCAGGTAGTGAAGTAAAAGTAACACTTACTTGATCATTTTGAGGTGCTACGTAAGTCTTGTTTAACTCAACTTGAGCAACACTTGAGACATTATCTTTTGTTAACCAAAGAACTCCATCAGTAAGATGATAATCTGCTTTATAATTAGCCTCTGTAAACTCTAAGCTGCCATGATTAAATTCATCTTCAACACATTCTTCACTAGAACAAGTTCCAACAAAAATATTTTCTTCAAAGTTTGCACCATTAACACTACCAGTGATAGCTTCTTGTGGAGTCTCTTCATCATTATCATCATATGTAAGAAGATACTGGGTATCTGTATTTACAGATCCTTTAAGAGTTAACTGATGTTCTTCACTAGCAAAATCCAATGAAACATCACTGACTACTGGAGTCTCTGCAGCGTAAGCTGGAGTAGCTAAAATTGAAAGAGGAGCAATGTTTTGAAATAACAATAAAGATATTGTAAATATCGAATGAATCTTCCTAATGTTTTTTTTGATGTGTTTTAACATTTTTATTTTCTAAAGATAAATCTTTGTTAATTCTAAATAATTTACTATATAAATGATATATCAAATAAAAAAAACCAACTCCCAAGAGCTGGTTATATTAACTACAAAATAGTAATTGTGTATTATTTGACATAGATAGTTTCTAACTCAAAAGTTATAAACTATCGTTTATCATATCATATTATTATGAAAATATTACAAGAACCTGACAAAATAAAACTAAATGACTGCCAGCCAAACACCAAAGATTGTTAACATAACTTGGACCAACCAAATTCTTTGCACAATCTTAGGTTCTTCCCAACCCTTTTGTTGTAGGGTCAAGTGAAATGGCGCAGCTGGGAATACTTTTTTCTTCCTAATTTTTTTAGAAAGAAGCTGAACAAATGAGCTGAAGATTTCAAAAACAAAGACTGCCCCAATGATAACAAGAGCTAATACTTTACCAAGTAATAAACCTACTACTGCTAAAGTTGCGCCAAAAGCTAATGCTCCAACATCTCCCATGAACATACGAGCTGGAAAAACATTAAAGTATAAAAAGGAAATTAATGATCCAATCCAGAGTGCTAAGAAAATTGAAAGTGGCACGTCAAGAATTGAAGCAGATAAGAACCATAAACCAAACAAACTGATCATTAAAGTTCCTGCCGCCAAACCATCTAGCCCATCAGTGATATTAACTGCGTTAGCAAATGCCACAATAGTAAATGTTGCAAAAGGAATATATACCCACCCTAGATGTAAACTATGTGAAACAAACGGAACATGAACAAAATCTATACCTAAGTTCTGATAAAGCATTACAGAAATAATAGTTGCCAAGATAATTTGCAAAATTAATTTATGCTTCATTCTAAGACCAAAAAACTTTTCCTTTTCGAATTGAAAAAATTTCTTAACATCATCATAAAGACCTAATATGCCAAATGACAGGAAAGTAAAAAATAAAATGTTAACATTGGACTGAAGATCAGCATGTAAACTCGTTACCTCAATACCTAGGTACTTAATCATTGGAAAAACCATTGCAAAGAGAAGAGAAACTACAATAATAACTAACAATCCTCCCCCGACTGGCTTACCAGCTTTTTGTTTGTGAAACTTATCAAAAATTGGTGTTAGTTTACCAAAGGCATCTCTAGTCTCTTGATTAGCCCGTTGGAATTTCAATGCATATAGCATATTAATAAACGGCACAATCAATATGCTGGTGATAATGAATGAAAAAAGTAATAAACCTAAAAGTAGGGCAAGTGAAGCCATATGTTATTCTCCTATTCTCTCTATCTTAGCACCCATTGATCTGAGTCTTCCATCTAAGTTTTCATATCCTCGATCAACATGTTCAATTCCTTCAATAGTACTGACTCCATTGGCTGTCATGGCCGCCATAATTAATGTAGCTCCATGCCTTAAATCTTTAACCCAAAACTCACCTGGTTTAAGCTCAGCTTTACCATAAATTCTAATGGCATGCTTATTACTTGAATCATCATTTTCTAAATCAAAATTATATACTTTTTCTGGATGAGCCACTTCAGGATTATATTTTTCAATTTTCACACCCATTTTTACTAATTCATCAACATATTGAAAACGATTTGCCATGATTGTTTCATGAATCACACTAACTCCTTCACATTGAGTCATTAAAGTTGCCCAGAGTGGTTGCCAATCTGTCATAAATCCAGGCTCAATTTCTGTAGTTACATCAGTTGCCCTCAAAGGTCCTTTATAGAAAAATCTAATTCCATAATCACCAATTTCATAACCAGCCCCAATCTCGTCAAGCTTTTCTAAAAATGAAGTTAAGTGATCATGACGGGCATTCTCAATAATAACATCGCCTTTTGTACAAATAGCTGCACAAGCATAACTTACAGTCTCATTACGATCAGGAATAATTTTATGAATCGCACCAGTCATCTCCTTTACACCTGTAATTTCAATGACACGATGTGCTCTGCGTCTAATATTCGCGCCCATCTTATTTAGATAATCAATTAGATCATCTATCTCTGGTTCTAAAGCTGCATTCTCTAAAATAGTAGTTCCTTTTGCTAAGGCTGCTGCCATAATTAAAGTTTCAGTACCTGTATGAGAATTTTTCTTAAATTTATAAGTAGTTCCTACCAATTCTTTTGCTTCAGCTTTATACATCCCATCTTCAAACCAGACTTTAGCTCCAAGTGCTCTCAGACCATTAAAATGTCTATCCAATGGTCTCTTGCCAATCTTATCTCCTCCGGGAGCAGGCACTTCTGCTTTACCAAATTTATGTAAAAGTACTGGGATAAACATTGTCGAAAATCTCCCTTGTTCTCCATGTTCTCTATCAATTTTATGATCTTTGATTGTACTAGGGTCGATTGAAATTGCTCTTTCACCATCTTTGTTAACTTGACAGCCTAAATATTCAATAATCTTTGAAACTAATTCAACATCACTAATTCTAGAAAAATTTAAAAGTCTTGATTCTGAATTACCTAAAAGAGCAGCAATCATCAACTTATATGATGCGTTTTTTGCTCCACCAACTCTTACTGAACCATGAAGAGGAGTCCCCCCTGTAATGACAAATTTCGACATATTATGACACTATACCCTCAAGTTCTGATTTATCAAATCCCAAAAAGAAAATTTCTGGAACAATGACTAAACCAGTCTTAAGCTTGGCTTCCTTGATAATTGTTTTTATTACATTTAAATAATCTTCTGCAGTAGCCTGTCCTTTATTTTCAATAAAAGCACAGTGATACTCAGAAACAGTTGCTTCTCCAATCTTAAATCCCTTCATACCTAAAACATGTTCAACAATATATCCAACACTAGTGGTTGGATAACCCAATTTTTCTTTTTCTTCGTTTGAAATATTTTTAAAGGTACAACCTAAGGAATTAGAAGGTTGGATACTCTTTCTTTTGCTCCACTCTTTAACAACGTACTTCGCTTTATCAGTATCACCCTTAAACAGATTAAACTTTGCACTAAGAATTGTTTCATTAGAATGATGAAAACGAGACTGATCATAGCCAAGGTTAATCTCATCTTTACTTAACTCTCTGACTTCACCATTTTCATCCATGACAGTGACTGATTCAATCACTTCACTAAGGAAATGTGTTCCACCATGAATATTGTTATATACTGCTCCTCCAATTGTAGAAGGGATACGTGCATACCATTGAAGGCCAGTAATCCCTTGATTTATTAACATAACAATTGCTTGATTAAGAGAAACTCCAGCATCAATCTCAACTAAGACTCTATCTTTATCTGTCTCGTCATAATTAAGATCTTTAAAATCATATTTGAAAGTTCCCATACTAGAATCTGCATTCCAACGGGACTCAATCTCACTTGCTTGTTCATTATCTAATTTAGTTAAATTAGCTTCACCTTTATCAGGATTATTATCATCTAAGACTTTAATCTCGCCAGCAACATTTCTAATCACTAATCCCTTAACTCCCTTGTCTGAAATTAAAATATTAGCTCCCCAACCAATCATAGTTAGAGGAAGTTTGTTTTTCTTGACAAAAGAAAGTAGTTTAATTAGCTTATCTTGGTCTTTAGCCTCATAGAAAGCCTCAGCAGGACCACCAATTTTGACGGTCGTATATGGAGCTAACAAATGATTTTCTTTGAAGTTATATTCAGGGAACTCATTTTGTAGCTGAGTTAAAAGTTCTGACATATATTTATTCTACAAGATCATGGACTTGGTAGATATCACCAGCTCCGATGGTAAGGACTACGTCTCCTGGTTCTAATTCTTGATTAAAATAATTTGACAAATTATGAATAGTTCCTAAATTTTGTGCTTTAATATTTGCATTAATTTTATTTATCTCTGCACAAAGTAAATCACTTGAAACACTATCATCAAATGGCTCTCTAGCAGAAGCAAAGATATCTATCATTACTAGCTTATCTGCTTCATCGAAGCTTTTGATAAAGTCACCAAAAAGTTGTTTAGTTCTAGAATAAGTATGTGATTGAAAAGCAATTATCTTGCGACTATTTGGATACCATTCACTAAATGCCTTAATCACTTTTTTAATTTCATGAGGATGGTGAGCATAATCGTCATAGTATTTAACTCCATTTTTCTCCCCGATGAATTCAAAACGACGCATAGTTGAATTAAAAGATTCTAAAGCAGTTAAAACTTCATTAATTTCTAGACCTGCTTCCAGACAAGCTAAAATAGCAGCCATAGCGTTATAGACATTATAAATACCTGGCACAACAAGTTTTAATAAATAATCATTACCTTGATATAGTAGCTTTGCTCCAACTGATCCTTCGACTGCATGATACTCAACAAGTCTTAAATCAGCTTCCTGTTTTTTGCCAAAGGTAAACTTTCTAACTGAGACTCCCTCAGCGAGTTCAACAAGGTCATCATCATCAATATTGATAATCAATGATCCTTCCTTATTTACAGAATTAAAGAATGTTTTGTAAACACTCTTTGTATGCTCAAAATCACGATAAACATCGGGATGATCAAACTCTAAATTTGTACAAATAGTAATAAATGGTCTTAAATAAATGAATCTGGGTGTAATTTCAATACCTTTACTCGGAGCGGATGGATCTACAACATATTCATCTGCCTCAGCAATAAAATAAGTTGAGTCAGGAAGATAACTTCCAGTTTTACCAAGTCCAGATATATTACCGACTCCAACAGAAAAAGATTGTGGATTGATTTGCTCAAAGATATGAGAAATCATTGCAGAAGTAGAAGACTTTCCTCCGACACCACAAACAGCGATACCTTTCTTAGTATTAAAAAACTCTCCTAATGCTTCGGCTTGAGAAAATGTTTGAATACCATTCTGTTCTGCTCTAATAACTAAAGGATTATTCGGACCTTGATGAGCAGCAGTAAAAATCACACAATCAGTTCCCTCTGGAATATCCATTGAGAAATCGTGATAAATTTCTAATTCTAAATTATCTAAGATTTTTTTTGTCACAAAATCTTCTTTAACATCTACCCCAGTGACAGTCTTACCAGCATCTATTAAAAGCTGTGCCATGGAAGTCATCGCCACACCCTTAATTCCCATTAGGAAGAACTTTTGATTTGAAAAGAAATCTTTCATAAGACTATTTACCGATTATTTGAGAAAGTACTTTCTGCAACTTCTTTGAATCATGTCTGAGTAGTTCACGGTGGGTACTGTCTTCATAACCCTTGGTAAAAATTTGGTTACTAATTATTTTTGCTTTAACAAGTCTTGGATCTTTATTCAAATCATTAATCACAGGATTTTCACCAGACTTTGCATAGTGAGAAAGAATATTTTCTGGGATTGGCTCACTATTTAAGATAACAAAATCAACTTTTTTACCAATCTTTTCTTCTATCTCTTCTAAATGATCTTTGGCAGTCATATCTTTTGTTTGAGTTAAACGAGTCATAAGATTCATGATGAAAATTATTTTTGCATTAGTTTGTTTAAATGCACCCTTAATTCCTTCTGGAGCAATGGCCGCCATCAAACTAGCATAAAAGTCACCAGGACCTATGATAATATAGTCAGCTTTTGCAATGGCTTTTTTTGCATAGGGATTAATCTCTGCTGCTGGAGTTAAACTAACTGTCTCAATTTCTTTTGCATTCTTATTATCATCGAGGATATGTTCTCCAACTGCTTTTGTGCCATCCTTATACTCAATCTGTAAATCAACAACTTGTTCTGTAGCAGGGATCACTTCACCTTCTAATCTAAAAACTTGCTCTGCTCTACGAAGAGCTTCACTAGTGCTACCTGTCATATCCTGTAGTGCAGTCAAAATTAAATTGCCTAGATTATGTCCTTTGAGACCTTCTCCTTTTTCAAAACGGTATAAAAGTAATTTTCTAATCCATTCTTCTCCATCACTCTCAGCTAAAGCTGCTAATGATTGTCGAAGATCTCCGACAGGTTGAAAACCGAACTCATCTCTAATTCTGCCAGTACTTCCGCCTGAATCAGAAACAGAAATAATGGTACTAATATCAACACCAAGATGTCTTAAACCAGAAGTGACAGGAGCAACTCCAGTTCCTCCGCCAATAACAACTACTTTTAATTTGTCTAAGTTTGTTTTATTCATTTTTTTATGCCCTTTAGGATAAAATTTTTCTAGCTGCCTCCCGGTCATCCCAAGGAGTTTCAACATTACCATAACACATTGTTTGCTCGTGTCCTTTACCCAAAATAGCAACAGTATCACCTCTTTTGGCTAACTTTGTTAATGCAAACTCAATTGCTTTTCCTCTGTCTGGAATAGAAATAATCTTTTGATGACCAGTTTTAAGTTGTTCTTTCATCTGGCGAATAATAGACCAGACATCTTCTGTTCTTGGGTCCTCTGCAGTAAAAATACAGTAATCAGCCAACCTAGAACCAATCTTTCCCATCATTGGACGTTTAATTGCATCACGTAAACCTGCTGCGCCATAGACTGCAATTAACTTTGATGGGGATTTGGTTTGAGCTTTTAGGGCAGTTAATGCAGACTCTAACCCTTGCGGAGTATGTGCAAAATCAACTACAACTCTAATCCCTTTTTTATTCTTTATTTCTTCCATTCTGCCAGGAATGCCCGTAAAACTAAGTATCCCATCCGCAATATCCTGATCACTTACATGAAGAAGTTTTGCAAACTTCATTACAAGTAATGAGTTACTAAAATTAAAGTCTTCTTTAAATCTTTTCTTAATGGCTCTTCTTATCACTCCAGGAATTTGGTGTTCTTTAGAGTAAGTAAGAATCTTACTTTCACTGACACGGAGATGATCCATCAATGGCTGGTATGAAGCATCGTCCTTATTCAAGATAATCTTTTCACTATCTCGTAAGATTAATGCTTTAGCTTCTAAATAGTTCTGATAAGTTAGATGATAATCAAAGTGATCTTGAGAAATGTTTGTAATACCACTAATAAATGGGAAGATACCCCAAGTGCGATATTGATAAATACCTTGAGAAGTAGTTTCTAAAATAAGATATTGATATCCTTCATCAACCAACTTTCTCATTAGTTTTTGGAGTTTGTCTGGAGAAGGAGTTGTAACATGAAAACCAGTATTGATTTTCTCATCACCAATATATGCAGCTACTGTAGAAATAAGAGCTACTTTCTTACCAGCTGTTCTTAAAACATGGTAAAGCATGGTAGAAGAAGTAGTCTTACCATCAGTGCCAGTAATAGCTATAACATGTATTTTCCTTGACGGAAAGCCATATTTTATTTCTGCTAATAAGCCTCGATATAATCCTGTTTTAAACAAATGATAATATCTTTTAAATTTGTAGATTAACTGTTTAAACCACATGACTACATTATACACATTTTATGGCTAAATTACCCCAAAAATGGTATATTCCGTTAAATTTATAGCCCATTTAGGCTAGAAAGGACCCTTATGGAAAAAGAAAATATATCTAAATTTGAAGCATTCTTAAGAGATCTTTTTAAAGATTTAGGAAATGCAGCTATTGCAGTAATGAGTATGGGAAGATTTAAACCTACAAAGGAAGAAACTCCTAAAGAAAATGACGACTCAGATGATAATGAGCCTGTTATAAGTAGAAAACTACGTCCATCGGATTTCAAACAAGATTATGGTGAATTTTTCATTCCACCAGGACATAGACAAGACTAACAAAATTAGGTAATTTCAATTGCTTTTTATACTTAAAAAGCTTATAATAGTAGACCTCATGGGGATGTATTGATTCGATGTGAGAGCTCTTTACCATTTGCAGATCGTCTTTAGCAGGAAGACGCTAAAAATATGCTAAAAATATAACTGCAGAAAATAAAGTTCTCAGTCAAGCAAAGAGTGCTATCCTCGACGTTTCTAACGCCGTTGCTGACACATTCAGAGCTCCAAGTTTCGCAACATTAGCTGCTTAACAAGGTATCTAAATAGCCCGCTCTCACTGATGGTAACTATTAGGTAACAAAACAGTCGGTGTGACACCTTTAACTCGCATTTTGGTTAAAGTACAAGACTAAAGAAATGAAGGATAAGATGAGGCTTGTTTTGATCTCCTCTCTTATCTCCTTAAGATCAAGACTATTTCTGTAGATAATGGTAGACGTTCGGCTTACAGACACGGGTTCATTACCCGTCATCTCCACCATGTGATAATTAACTGACTTAGGTCAGTTTTTTTATTAGGTTTCATAATAATCAGCAAATAGCAGAAAATTATTAAAAAAAGACTTAAATATAGGTCTTATCTCAATATTAGACTATTGCTCCTACTTTCATATTTTGTTACGCTGAAAAATGGTAAAAATTATAAAATCCCGCTTATGCCTAGTGCAGAAAACCCCTATTATAAGAAAAGTCTTATCTCAGTTGATGACATCAAAGAAAGACAAATGCTTGAGCTACTTTTAGAAGAAGCAAAGAAGATGGGTATCCATCGGCAAGCCAAAGAGGCATTAGAATATTTAAAGGGACACGGGGTGTCCCTTCTTTTTTATCAGCCAAGTACAAGAACTAATAGTTCATTTCATCAGGCTGCACAATTTCTAGGAGCAAGTGTCTATAACCCGGGCTCAATGCAATATAGCTCTGTCAGTAAAGGTGAAAACCTACCAGATACAATTCGCTCTATTGCTAACACCACTGATGCTTCATTGATTGTATTAAGACATCCAGATGATAATTCTAGTAGGACTGCTGATAAATTTGCAAAGATGGTAAAACCTGAACCTGTCCCAATTATTAATGCTGGAAGTGGAACCTTAGAACATCCAACTCAAGCTTTATTAGATTTAATGACTATTTATTCTAAGATGCAAACAATTGATGAGTTAAAAATAGCCTTAGTCGGTGATCTACTTTATGGAAGAACTGTTAAATCATTAGCAATGCTAATGGCCAGATTAACTACTGGCAATGAATTTGCTTTTGTTTCTCCTGATCAACAAAAATTTCCTCAAGAGTATTTAGATAAACTACCAGAAGGTACTTCCTATACCGAAACAGAAGATCTTGATTCAATTCTAGACTGGGCTGATGTTGTATATATGACTAGAACTCAAAAAGAATGGTTTGAGGCTCATGGACAAATGGATGAATATGAAAAACTTGCTAGTGCAATGCAAATGACCACTGAGAGAGCAGATGAAATGCATGATGGTTCAATTGTTATGCATCCACTACCAAGACAAACAGAATTACGTTATGGAGTAGACTCTGATCCTAAGGCTGCATACTTTGAACAAATGCGCTTTGGCTTATGGACTAGAATGGCTTTAATGAAACTTATGCTTGTTGAAGATCCAAGTGCATAGAGCATAATGAAGCAATGACTGAAGAAAAAAAGAACTGGTTTATTTATATTATTAAGTGTAATGATAATACTCTTTACACTGGTATCACTAATGATTTAGATAAAAGAATTGATAAACATAACACTGGCACAGGAGCAAAATACACAAGAAACAGGACCCCTGTTAAACTTGTCTACTCGGAACCAAGTTCTGATAGATCTAGTGCTAGCAAAAGAGAGGCTCAAATTAAGGGCCTCTCTCGCTTAAAAAAATTAGAATTAATTAAATAATTACTTCTTCTTTTCTGCTTTTTTTACTACTTTAATATGAAGTTCTTTTAGTTGTTCTTCACTTACTTCACTTGGACCATTCATGACAGCGGTGTGACCACTTGAAGTCATTGGGAAAGCCATTACTTCTTTAAGAGATTCTTCTCCAGCCAGAATCATCACTAATCTATCAAGACCTAAAGCAATTCCACCATGTGGAGGAGTTCCTACTTCAAAAGCATCCATCATATGACCAACACTATGTTTGATTTCTTCCTGGGAGTAACCCATGATCTCAAATGTTGATTTTAGTAAATCAGCTCTGTGAGCTCTGATAGATCCACCGCCTGCTTCATAGCCATTACAGACTAAGTCATATTGGGCAGTCACAATCTTGCCAATGTTCTTTTTATCTAAATGATCTTGTTCAAACTCTGGTTCTGGAGCTGAAAAAGGGTTATGAGTGAATGTCCATCCAGACTTACCGTCTCTGACTTCTGCAATATCTTCCTTATCTACCTTCTTGAAGAACGGGAATTTAATCACCCATGCAAAAGCTAACACTCCATCTTCTTTTTCTTGATCAGTTCTCAAGTCAAACTTATCTGCACCAAACTTCTCTATTGCTTCGTCATATGTAAAGACTGGGAAGTCTTCTTTTTGTAACTTTGCCCCAACTGCCTTAACAGACTTCTTAACTAAGTTTTCAACTGTAGCCATTACTTCTTCTCTATCAACAAAACTCATCTCTAAATCAAGTTGAGTAAACTCAAAACCACGGTCAGCTCTAAGATCTTCATCTCTAATACATCTGGCAATTTGGAAGTACTTCTCAAACCCTGCAGTCATTAATAACTGTTTATATTGTTGTGGAGACTGTGGTAGTGCATAGAACTTACCGGGATTAAATCTTGATGGGACGATAAAGTCGCGAGCACCTTCTTTAGTTGATTCAGTCAGCATTGGAGTTTCTATCTCAACAAAGTCTTGAGAATGTAACTCATCACTAATAGCTTTGAAGAATTTAGATCTCATTCTAAAGATCTTTTGCATTCTTTCTCTTCTTAAGTCTAGATATCTAAACTTAAGTCTGGCTTCTTCTTTAATCTCAAGACCATCTGTATCAATACCGATTGGAAGTTCTTTAGCTTTGTTAAGAATCTTATATTCTTTTACTTCAAACTCGATTTTACCTGTAGCAAGGTTTTCATTGATTAATCTTTCTGGTCTTTCTTTAACAAGACCGACAAGTTCTACTACTGACTCAGTAGTAAGGTCTCCCATCATCTTATATCCAACACATTGGATCTTTCCTGATTTGTCTCTTAAGTCGATAAAGGTAATCTTGCCATGGTCACGTTTGGTATCTACCCAACCCTGAAGTTTTACTTCTTTACCTACTTGTTTAAGAGTTTCTAGAACTAGTGTTCTTTTCATACTTCTCCTTACTTGCACCCCTGAGGGTATTTTATGTTTGTTTACTAATAGTTTTACTTATTACTTATTATAAGTAATAAAAAAACCCTTTCTTGACTACAAAATATTTAGTCAAAAAAGGGCCTTCTTGGGGCGGTACCACCTTTATTTTATCTCAGTCCAGCTATCATGGGCTTACCCAGCTAAGTTACTACCCTTAGCAACGCTCTAATTAGATCATCTTTTGTCAGAAGATTCAGGCGTTTTTGTTATCTATATTCTATCACAACAACTAGTTCAACTAAAATGGAATAACTAACCTAGATAATTGAACTATACCTGTTATAAATACCATCCTAACCCTTTCATACAATTCAACTCTCTTTTCCTTTGCGGGAGGTTGTTCTTCTTGGTGATTAATAAACTTTTCTACTTCAGGTTCTAAATCTTGAATTTCTAACTCAAGTTTATCCATCATTGATTGCAATGCTGCTTTCATGTCAGGTAACAAAGGGTGATCTGGCCACCTTGACTCAATAATTTGAATCATTGCCTGGTATCTTCCCATAACTGCAGTTTTTTGAACCTTAAAGAACTTAGTTGCATCCTCTACTCCAATAAGATCACAATCGCTAGCCAAATCTCTTAAAAAATGGATAGTATCAGCAGCCTTAACAATAGATGCTTTATGTGACATGACCTTAAGATGAGATACAGATCTCTTTTTTCTTAACCACCACTTTTCTTGTTTATCTAAAATCTCATCATCTTCTGGTTTTTTTTGTTCTGTCAGTTCAACAATCATCCTAATCACTCTTAAACTAAAACCTTTTTTTCTCAAATCTTCTGGAGTTATTGGTGGTATAGAATCTTCTAGAACATCATGTAATACAGCAGCTGTTACAACATCCACGTCTGTCTCTACCTCTCCAACAGCATATGAAACAGAGATAATATGACTGAGAACTGATATTTTTTTAACCTTTCTTTGTTGATCTGCATGTACTTGAACAGCTAATTCAATAGCTTTTTGCAAAGGTTTTAATTTAATAAACTGGTTAAATATATCAACTAAATAATTAAGTTTGGTAAGCAATGATTCAGGATTATTTCTCGCGTCAGTCTTGAGAAGAATATCAATAAATATACGTTCAAATTCTAAATATCTTTCTTCTATTGGCGTTGCTTCAACTTCTCTTACTTTTTCAATTACTTCATCTAAGTTCTCTGGTGGGAATACTAATCCTTCTGACCTTTGGTGTAACATAATTATATTGTTACATAGAAAGAGAATAAAAAAAAGAAAACTGCACCATCACGGTACAGCTTCCTTAAGTAATATTACTATAGCATATACATATCCATTATTTACTTAGTAAAATCAGCATAGTATTAGAAAAAGTGCATTCCATCCATTTTTATCTAGTTATTTACTTGATAAGGGTTATAGCTTATAATAAAATCTCTAACCGTCAACCAATCTGGGAGGTTATATTATGATTAAATCATTTTTCTTTATAAACAAGAAAGGTGGTGATCCTACTTCTCCCACTAGCTGATGGGTGACTTCAGCATTAAGACCTACCACGCACCATCGGTAGGTCTTTTTCATTCCCTTAGTTAATACCTTCAATCTCTTCTAGTTCTAGGATACTATCTAAGTTAAGTAATACTTCTTCTCCTAAGATATGACAATATGACTTGATAGTGGTGTCTTTAAGCACTTCTAGAGGGTTAATCATGTATTTGAGAGGATCTTCATCTTGAATATAGTACTTAACTTTGAGTAGTTGGCCAGTTGCTTGTGCTCGTTCAATTATTTTAATCTTCTCTGTATTATCAAATTCCCATGGATTTTTACTAAATTCATAATCAGTAAAAAACTTACCTATTTTTATATCAGTAATAATATCTTTTTGTTTAAATGGCTTAATTAAAGTCATCCCTTCAAGACTCTTACAACGAGATAATGCTACATAAGCTTGACCATGAGCAAATGTCCCCCAACCAAAATCAATGATAGCTTTGTTAAATGTTTTACCCTGACTCTTATGAATAGTAATAGCCCAGGAAAGAATTAATGGGTACTGAGTATATGAACCAACACTTTCTGACTGAAGTTGATCTGTCCCTGGGTTATATACAAACTTAAATACTTCCCATGTATGAGGCATCACTTCGATAGTACTACCATCATCAAGCTCTACTACAATAATATCTTTGCCAGAACCTAGCTCAATAATCTCACTAATTTTACCGATACTTCCATTAACCCATCTCCCCGCCCGATCATTATTAATCAACATTACTTGAGCATTAGCCTTCAATTCTAAATTTTCATTTACAGGAGTAACTTTTTTATCAAACTTACCACTTCTAGAACCTTTAAAAATATGTCTTTTACCATTAAGTTTTCCTAAAAAGTTTTGATTTACCTCATCTGCTTTTCTATTGGTAGTGGTTAAATATATTGCCAAATCTTCACTATTAAAGGTAAAGTCTTCTTTATAACTACTATTTAAAAGTTTTAACTGCTCAGCCTGTAAGTTATTTTTTCTTATCCCATCCAAAACTTCAATAAAGTCCTTATCATCCTGTCTATATATTTTATTTAATTCTAATAACTCTAAATCAAAATCTTTCATTACTTGTGCGGAAAAAAAGTAAGGGCTTTCATAGAAACTATTAAATAATTCCTTTTCATAGGTTGTAACCACCGGTGGAAGTTGATAAAGATCACCAATGAAAATCATTCTCACACCTCCAAATGGCAACATTGGATCAGGGCCATGAAGTTTAAGGAATTCATTGACACAATCAAGTAAGTCAGCTCTTACCATTGAAATTTCATCTATCACAATTGAATCAATCATTTTATAAAAGCCTTGTTTACCCCTATTTCGATAAGTTTTTTTTATATCCTGAGGAGTAGTTCCTGGTCTAAATCCAAAAAATGAATGAATAGTTTGTCCTTTGACATTGAGAGCTGCTACTCCAGTAGGAGCTAAAATTACGATTTTCTTTTTGGTGGTATTACGAAAGTGATCTAAAAGAGTTGATTTACCTGTACCCGCATGACCAGTAATAAAAAGGGATCGATGTCCACTTTCTAGTAACTCTAAAGCTCTGGTAAATTGTTTAGAAAAATCTATATCTTTTACATGCATAAAACTATTTATTATAATGTAGAATTAATTCAAATGAAAAAGGGTTTAATTTTCATCTTCTCTTCAATCCTTATATTAGGTACCGTTGTTTCTGTTAATTATTTCTTCTTCTCAACTAATAAAGTTCTTGGTGCTAATAATCAAAACTTGATCATCAGAAGAGTAGAACCTAATGATGATAATAAACTAGTTGCACTCACTTTTGATGATGGACCTGCTCCTATTACCTTAGACATTCTGAAAGTTCTTGATGAGAATGATGTTCTAGCAACTTTTTTTGTTACAGGTCAAAATATTGACTTATATAAAGAAGTTCTGTCTGAAACATACCAGAAAGGTCATGAAATAGGCAATCATACAAATACTCATCCATTTA
>JAOUMD010000022.1 GCA_029881675.1 Minisyncoccota bacterium
TAGTCTTTGGATGAGTAAACAAGATCTTGCCAAAGAAATTCTCATTACAGAAGAAAAAATACACCAAGTGATAGGAGTAAAACCAAAATTGCTGAGAGCACCTTATGCTCTTTATCCCCAATCTCTTTTAGACCTTACTGTACTATTTAACATGACTTTAATAAGTTGGGACGTTGATCCTGAAGACTGGAAGCAAGTAAATAAAGAAGTTATCACTCATAGAGTTCTAAATAATGTGACACCTGGAAGTATTATATTACTTCATGATGGCCCTCCAGAACTTGATAGGTCAAATACATTAGATTCATTAACTACTATCATTAATACGCTAAAGGAAGATGGTTATACTTTTGTAACAATATCTCAATTACTTCAAATAGATAATTAAAAAGCCCAAAAAAGTGGTTTATCTCCTAAATTCAACTTAAATTTATACAATTCTAAACCTGTTTTCAAATCATTCTTATCTACTAGCACTTGATAATCTTCTGACATTAATCCATCAAACTTTTTTATCAATGGCAGTAAACATAACTCTTTGACTTCCTGAGGAGTAGAAAATTCAAATTCTCGACAGGCCAGGTAGATTACTTTAGGATGTGTATATATAGGCCAAAGATTATTAAAATCATAATATAGTTTCAATAATTTAACCTGATAATAATCTTCTAGAAAATAAAAGAATCCTGGAGCATTCCAATTATATGTTGGTACACTTTTAGTCTTTTCAAATATTATAAAATCCTGAAGATCAAGAGAATTAGATTCAGCATCTTCTATGACTTTTTTTGAAACATACTCAAATTGACCGAATTCATTCCATGGATATTCTTCAAAATAATAATAGTTACTCAGTTGAAGATGATAAGAAATAAAAAATAGTAGAGCAATTGATATTAACTTTTTTTTCTTACTTATCTCATAGATAACAATTCCCAATAAAATAAAAAATAAATAGTAATATGGCATCAAATAGGTAGAATCAATTTTGAGAGAAAAAAGTGTTGTTAATGCCAAGGTTGAAAAAGAAACAAACAAAAATAAATAAACCTCAAACTTCTTCTTCTTATTTTTAAACAAAGAATATAATTTATATATCATTCCACATACAACAAAAACCATTAGAATAAAAGGTAACCACGACAATTTTTCTACAGACTCTTCAAAAATAAAATCAAATATTTTTAAAATATTTCCTCCTGAGAGACTCATATGATCTGATTTCATTGTCTTTTTTAAATGAAAAACAAAAAAGTTATATAAATTAAAGGAATTGCTAAGGTTTGTCATAAAAAACCAAACTTCAAAATTAAAAAAAACAAATAAAGATAACATCAAAGTATTAAACCTATTTTTACTCTTAGAAAAATACCTATAAATTGAAAACAATAACCATGGAAAAATAGCAATGGAAACCGCAAGAATTGAATAATGAATGTGAAAACATAAGAAAAATAAAAAAATTGATGCTGCCAAATCAGTCCAATGATATGTCCGATAAAACCTAATAATAAAATATATAACTAAACTAAAAAAAAGAGGTAATAAGAAGGGTTGAAAACTAGACCTTGATGTATGAACTGCAAAGCTAGATATTGCCGTAATAAAAGCAATTATCAACCCTAATTCCTTACTTCCTAACTCTTCACCAATCTTATAGTTTACAAGAATTACCAAACTATTAAATATTACAAAAGTTAGAACTAAGCCTTGAGATGAACCAAAGAGAGTCCATAATACAGCGAGAAAATTATAATAAAAAGGAGAGTTGAATATTAATCCTCCTCCCCCAGCAGCATAAGGCGCAATAAATCTTGGTTTTCCTCCTTCAGATATTCTTTTAGCTACTAGGGTATCTCTGGCAGGATCTCCCCAATACATAAATTCAGAAAGACGATAGGTTCTAAGGAATAGTCCTAAGATAAATATAAATAATAATGATATTAATACCAATCTATTCTTCTTAATATAATTTATTATATTCAGCACGAAATTAATTATAGAGGAAATAAATATCTCTATAGATGTAAAAAGAGCCCTAGGTAAGAACCTGGACTCAATTTTGGGGTGTTACAAAAGATTATTTGCCTTGTTTCTTCTTCTTATCCTCCTGCTTTTTTTCTTTTTCCACCTTTTGGCGGATGTCTTCAGCGAGGAAACGAAGGGTAACTAGACGGGTAACTTTACACATGTGTATATACTCCATAATCTAATGTTTTTTTTGTATCTGTTTAGGATACATCGCCATTATACACCACAGATACGCACAAATGCAAGTATTTATTATTATTGATAAATCAAAAAAAGACCAGCTTGTTGGTCTTTAATACTCTTCTTTGTCAGGCCGACAGGGCTCGAACCTGCGCTCTCCGGACCCCCAGCCCGGCACTTTACCATCTAAGCTACGGCCTGTTTTCTAATGTCATCTCTATGTAAGATTTGCTAGTTAAACTTCTCTCAATTATACAGTACTATTATTTTTACAAGTAAGAATAAAACCCAAAAATAGAAAGACTCTTATGGCAAGAAAACCAAAAACTGCAACCGAAACAGTCGTGGCTACAAACAAATCAGAAAAAATGATGGCTGTTGATGTTGCTATGCAACAAATTGAAAAACAATTTGGTAAAGGATCAATCATGAAAATGGGTGATTCTTTAAAAAACTTAGCTAGTCTTCCTGTGGTGTCCTCTGGATCTTTAGCTCTGAACTTAGCTCTTGGAGTAGGTGGATTCCCTAAGGGTAGAATTGTAGAAATTTATGGCCCTGAAGCATCAGGTAAAACTACTGTTTGTTTACATGCCATTGCTGAAGTACAAAAGAAAGGTGGTGTTGCTGCTTTTGTTGACGTAGAGCATGCACTAGACCCTATCAGAGCTCAAAAAATTGGTGTCAATTTAGATGACATGATTATCTCTCAACCAGATTATGGTGAACAGGCATTGGAAATTACAGAGACTCTAATTCGTTCTGGAGGAGTTGATATTGTTGTCATTGACTCAGTTGCTGCGCTTGTCCCAAAAAGTGAAATTGAAGGAGATATGGGAGATCACCAGATGGGTACTCAGGCTCGATTAATGTCACAAGCAATGAGAAAGCTCACTGCAGCTATAAATAAAACAAAGACTTTAGTTATCTTCACTAACCAAATTAGACACAAAATTGGAGTTATGTTTGGTAGTCCAGAAACCACTACAGGTGGTAATGCTCTTAAATTCTATGCATCTCAAAGATTAGATATTAGAAAAATTGGAAGCATTCAAGAAGGTGATGAAGTTGTTGGATCAAGACATAGAGTAAAAGTAAAAAAGAATAAAGTAGCACCACCTTTTAGAATTGCGGAGTTTGAAATGGATGAGAATGGTATCTCCAGAACAGGTGACGTTGTAGAAATTGGAGTTAGCCAAGGAGTTATAGAAAAAGCTGGCAGTTTCTATAAATATAACGGTGAAGTATTAGCTCAAGGTAAAGAAGCTACGAAGACAAAGCTTGAAGAAGATAAAGATTTAATGAAAAAACTAGAAAAAGAAATTTGGGAAAAGATTAAAGAAAAAAGTCAAATCTAGCAAAGACCCATTTATCAGTCTTTTTTCAAAATAAATAGACCCACCACCCATTGACGGATGGTGGGTCTAATAGTACAATACGCCTATCGCATAAATTTATTTAGAAATTGTCGGATTATAAAAAATATGAATAAAGATAGAAAAAATTCCTTAGCTACTCAAGCAGGAATATCTTTACCACTCCATATTTAAAACCTAATTAACTTAGGTTTCCTTCCTATATCAAAAATAAGTATGCGCTCATTAATTAGAGTTTATTGTTATACAAGAAAGTAAATATGTCATTTTTTAGTAATCTATCAACTTTGTTTGGGACACCATCTCAACCAAATCAACAAACACAAAAAAAAGAGTTTAAAAAACCTAAACAAAAGTTTAATAAACAAAACAAACAACAGCCACAAGGCAAAAAACAACAAAATCAACCAAAGCCAGCTCCAGTAATTGTGCAGCCAAAAGTTGATACTTCAGAAATCATGAGAGAGGCTAAAGCTAAAGCTCGTGAAATAATTCTAGAAGCAAAAGACGAAGCACTTGCTCTTAGATCAAAGACTGAAAACCAACAAAGACAAATAGCTAGACAAATTGAAGATCAACAAAGAGAACTCAACCGTAAGTTAGACAAAATTGATTTCAAATTAAGTAAGATTGAAGACAAAGAAGAAAAACTGGTCAAAGAAAACAAAATCATTGAAAAAACAAAAAAAGATTTAGATAAAACTAGAGATAAAGTTCTTGAACGTTTAGAAAAAGTATCAGGAATGACTAAAGATGAAGCAAAAAGCATCTTGGTTGATGGAGTTGAAAAGAAAATTAGCAAACAACTTGCTCAACTAGTTAGACAAAAAGAAGAAGAAGCAAAAGCTCAAGCAGACACCAAAGTCCAAGAGATTATTGTGGACGCTATGAAACATGGTGCTACAGATTATGTCGCTGAATATACTGTTTCTACAGTCGCTCTTCCTTCAGAAGAAGCTAAAGGTAAAATCATTGGTAAATCTGGACGTAATATTCACACTTTTGAAAGATATACCGGTGTTGATGTTGATTTAGATTATTCTGCTACTGAAGTTAGATTATCTTGTTTTGACCCAGTCAGAAGAGAAGTTGCCCGTATTGCTCTCCAAAGATTAATCAAAGATGGTCGTATTCAACCTACCAGAATTGAAGAAGTTGTTGATAAAGTTAGATCAGAGATTGATAAGATTACATTTGAAGCAGGTAAAAAACTTTGTTTTGATGTCGGTGTATACAACCTTCCTAATGAATTAATGAAAATGCTTGGTAGATTTAAATACCGTTTCTCATACGGACAAAATCTTATCAAACACACTCTAGAAGAAACTAGAATTGGTATTAAACTTGCTCATGAAGTTGGAGCTGACGTTAATATTGTTAAACTTGGTTGTTTACTTCATGACATCGGTAAAGTATCTGGTGATGAAGAAGGTAGCCACGTTGAGCTTGGTGTTAAAGTAGCTAAAAAATACAATATGCCTCAAGCAGTTGTCGACTGTATCGCTCAACACCATGAGGACGAACCATTCTCAGGTGTAGATCAAATGCTTGTTTATATCGCTGATGCTATTTCTGGAGCAAGACCTGGTGCAAGATATGAGAATCATGATGAATACGTCAAAAGACTTCACGCCCTTGAAGACATTGCATCTGCCTATAAAGGTGTTAGAGAAGCTTATGCTATTCAAGCTGGTCGTGAAATTAGAGTTCTACTTAATCCAGAAATCACTAAAGATGATGATGTAACTATCTTAGCTGTTAAGATTAGAGATGAGATCAAAGAAAAAATGACATACCCAGGTACTGTCACAGTTAATGTAATTAGAGAACTTAGAGACGGCAAAGTTGCCACTTAAAGTGTTAGAATAATAAAGATATGCAAAACATTTTACTCATTGCACAAGTAACTCTGGCAGTCATGATTATAATTGCCATCCTACTTCAGGCTCAACAAGGTACTGGATTTGGATCTACTTGGCAAGGTGGTGGTGAGACTTACCACACTAGAAGAGGTCTAGAGAAAGTTCTCTTCTACTTTACAATCATCGCAGTCACGCTATTTATTATAGTGGCTGTAGCTGGTTTTGCTGTCTAAAACATGAGGAAGTATTATTGGTACCTTACAGCTTATCTTAAAAAGCACGGCTTAGTGCTAATTTCATCGATCATTGGTGCGATTGTTCTCTTTTCAATCCTTGTCCCAACTTTAGTTCAGACTTTGGAAATTAAGGATCGTAAATATATTGGAATTATTGGGAAATATAATTTAGATAACTTACCATTAGAAATTTCTAGTTATATTAGTTCAGGACTAACTAAAATTGATGAAGAAGGTAATATTACTCCAAATATAGCTGAAAGAATTAATATTGAAGATGAAGGTCAATCATATCGGTTCATTATTAAAAAAGACTTAAAATGGCAGGATGGCCATGATCTAAAACCTGAAGATATTAATTACCAACTTCAAGATACAGAAATCATTTCAACAAAAAATGACATACTGTTTAAACTTCCTGCTCCCTTTGCTCCATTTCCTAGTGTTGTATCAAAGCCTCTTTTCAAAAAAACTACTCAATCACATAGAGTATTCTTAACTAGAGAAAACTTAATTGGAATTGGAGATTATATTATCTCTGACTACAAACTAAAAAATAATCATTTAACTGAGATCACATTGGACTCTCTAACTGAGAGAAGAGTATATAGATTTTATTTTTCAGAAGATGAAATGGTACTTGCCTTCAAACGAGGAGAGATAGATATTATTGAAGATCTAAGTAACCCACACTCAATGGAATCATGGAAAAATATAACCCTAGAAAAGGTAATGAGAACTGATCGCTATTTAGGATTATTCTTAGATAATAACAATCCTCTTTTTCCAAAGAACATGAGACAAGCTCTTTCATACTCAATTACAAAGCCAACTGATAAAACTAGAGCCCTGGGACCCATTAACCCTGATTCTTGGGCATACCTTGAAGGCGGGAAATCATATAAATATGATCTAGATAGAGCTATAGAAAGAATTATTGATGATCTCCCAGTTAAAACTGTTGAATTTACTCTCACAACTACTTCAGAGTTTCAATCTGAAGCAGAAAAAATAAAAACTGAGTGGGAGAACCTCTTTAATAAGGCCAAAGAGGAATGCAATGGAAATAAAGACATTGAAGAAAAAAGCTTATGCGATAACTTAAATGCTAAAATTAATATTAAGGTTACAAACTTCCCAGACCTTAATAATTATGAAGCTATCTTAATCGGACAAGAAATTCCTTCCGATCCTGACCAGTACTCACTATGGCATTCTGACCAAAGTACTAACTTTACACATTATAAAAATACAAGAATTGATGCTCTACTTGAAAGAGGTAGAACTACTGTTGATCAAACGGAGAGAAAAGAAATTTATCAAGAATTTCAACAGTTCTTCCTAGAAGATGCCCCAGCTATTTTTATTAGACACTTAGATAGTTATAAAATTAGTCGATAAATAGATTAACACTTGTCTTTACTCCAAATAGTCATTATAATGTTCACAATATGGCACATAGGAGTCAGAAAAATATTATCACTTCATTAAAATCAGCTCGTATTGATTTTGGACTCACACAACAACAGTTGGCAAAAAAAACTGGTGTACCTAGAACTACGATATCAAAGATTGAAGCAGGATTTAGAAATACTACGGTTAACACAATACTTGACTTAGCAAAGGCAGTAAACCTTGACTTACGATTAGTAAAACAAGAAGTTCTTAGAAAAACTAAGAATATGGAACGAGGTTTTACTACATTAAATAACGTCTATATTGATTCTGCTGCAATTTTGAGTAATTATAATTTTTTTAAGAATAAATTTAAAAACAAAGATATCTGGCCAGTCCTTAAGGCTAATGCATATGGTCATGGAATAGAACCAATTACGACTATCCTATCCAAGGTCAAACCAACGTTTATGGTTGTAGACAGCTACTATGAAGCGTTACAAATATGGAAAATATCTCCTAATCAACAGATCTTACTGATTGGAGCCCTTTCCCCTCATAATTATCCAAATATTAACTTTACAAAAATATCACTGACAGTCTTCGATATTTCTTCATTAAAATACCTAGGAAAGTTGAATAAAGAAGTAAGAATTCACCTTAAAGTTAACACTGGTTTCAACAGACAAGGGATTAAATTAGATCAAATAGAAAAATTTTGCATTGAATTAAAAAAATACCCACAGGTTAAATTGGAAGGATTAATGTCTCATCTTGCTAATGCTGACGAACCTGATGATAAATTCACTAAGTCACAAGAAAAAGAGTTTGATCAAGTAATTAAGCTTATAACAAGCCACGGATTAAAACCAAAACATATACATCTAAGTGCTACTGCAGGCTCTTTTACTGCTAACGACAGCTCATCTAATGCGATTAGATTAGGGATTGGACTATACGGATATAATCCCCTTCCCCACAACCATGCTCAATATAACAAAATAAAAATAAGACCTGCTCTTACCATTGCTAGTTCTATTACCAATATTATTAATATAAAAAAGGGTGATCAGGTTAGTTATAACGGGACATATAAAGCCAGCAAAGATATGAAAGTTGGTGTTTTACCTCTTGGATATTTTGAAGTATTTGACAGAAAATTAAGCAACCAAGGAGTTGTAAAATTTAAAGATACTACTTGTCCAATAATTGGGAATATTTGTATGAATATGACTACTTTTGATTTAAAGAATCTTAAAGCACAATTATATGATACTGTAAAAGTAATTAGTACAAATCCAGCTGATAAAAACTCTATTTACCAAATTGCAAAAATGACTGAGACTATTCCATACGAAGTTTTAACTAGAATTAATCAAAATATAAGGAGAAATATAATATGAAAAAGGTAATTATAATTTTTGGTGGAAAATCTGGAGAACATGAAGTTTCTGTAAAGTCTGCTATATCTATTGAACAGAATATTGATCAAAGCAAATTTCAAACAAGTGTAATTGGGATTGATCATAATGGCTCTTGGAGTTGGGGTGAAAAAATAGCAGAAATTACTGAGGATGGCAAAGTTAAACAAAATGGAAAATTAACCTTACCTAGCACTGAAGTTCAAGAGAAGCTCTTTAAAGCTGACATTATCTTCCCTATTATCCATGGAACTAACGGTGAAGATGGCACTATTCAAGGGTTATTAGATTTGGCTAATCTCCCTTATGTAGGCTCAGGAGTTTTAGGTAGTGCAGTTTGTATGGATAAAGTCATTCAAAAACAACTCTGCTCTACAGCAGGTATCCCTCAGACCGATTATACTTTCTTTACTAAAAGTGAATGGGAAAATAATAAAGAAAATATAATTGAGATAGTTAATGACCAACTTATGTATCCGTTGTTTGTAAAACCTGCAAACCTAGGTTCAAGCGTAGGAATTTCTAAAGTAAAAACACAAGATCAGTTAGAAAATGCTATTAAAGAGGCACTTCAGTTTGATAATAAAATTATTATTGAAGTAGGTTTAGAAAATATGATGGAGGTAGAAGTTTCGATCTTAGGCAATGATAATCCACAAGCATCTGTTTGTGGAAGTATCGCACCTAATACCGAGTTTTACGACTACGAGACAAAATATATAACAGATGATATAAAAGCTCAAATCCCTGCTTTAATAAGTGAAGATATCTCTGAAACAATCAGAGAATTGGCTATTGAGACTTATAGAGTGCTTAATTGTGAAGGATTGGCTAGAGTTGATTTTTTCTATAACAAAGAAAAAAACCAAATAATATTAAATGAGATAAATACTTTACCTGGATTCACTAAAATTAGTATGTACCCAAAGCTTTGGGATAGTAGTGGAATTAATTATACTAATTTGATAACCAGCTTATTAGAACTTTCTTTAGATAGTTGGAAAACAAAGCAGGATTTAAAGTATACTTACTGAAGTGAAGACAAAAATAATTAATCTTTATCTACTATTACTAAGAGGTTTGGCAAAATCTCAATTAGCAAAAAACAAACCTTTAATTATTGGAATTACAGGGAGTGCTGGTAAATCTTCTTGTACACAACTTGTCGCTTCAACTTTGAGTGAAAACTTTAATGTAAAGTATACAAAAAAGGGTAATAGTGAGACAGGGATACCTTTTGAAATTCTTAATATTCCTGTAAAAAACTATTCTGCCCTCGATTGGTTACTTATATTATTTAAAGGTTTCTACCAAGTTATTTTTAACTGGGAAACATATTCAATATTAGTTGTAGAAATGGGAATTGATAGTGATCAAGCACCCAAAAATATGACTACTTTACTTAAAATAGTCTCACCAGATATTGGGGTACTACTCAACGCCAACAGTGTTCATTTGGGAAATTTTAAAGGTCCAAAAGAAGTCCAAACAATTGCAAATGAAAAAGCAAAGTTATTATTTGATCTACCTAAGAATGGATTAGCAATTATTAATGCTGATCAGCCAGAATTTAAACTATTAAATAAAAAAATAAAAGCAAAAATAAAAAACTTTAGTATAAAGAAAAATACTGATATAAAATTAATTAACCATAAAGTATCACTTGATGGTACATTTTTTGAATTTATTTATAAAGACATTTCTTACAAATTAAATTTTAAAAATAAATTAATTTTTAAAGAAGCATTTGGAAGTTTTGCGGCTACATTCCTTATCGCTGATTTCTTAGGAATAAAACCTCATCAGATTATCAAAGATATAGAAAAAAACTTTAAGGTATTACCCGGTAGAGGAATAATTTTACAAGGAATCAATAATTCTATAATTATTGATTCAAGTTACAACTCTTCACTGGAACCTACCTCTGCTAGTCTAAGATTATTACATGAACTTAAAAACAAAAATAATAGAACCATTGCATTACTTGGAGATATGAGAGAACTTGGTCAAATGGCAAAAAAGGATCATCAAAGACTTGAAAAAATTGCCTTAAAATCAGCTGACCTAATTTATACTGTTGGTCCATTAACTAATAAATATTTTGCAAATAGTAGAATTAGAAAATATATTAACCCATTTTCTATTATCGAAGATTTAAAAAATGAGCTAAAAAAAGGTGACATTCTCTTGGTGAAAGGTTCTCAAAATACTATATTATTAGAGCTAGTAATAAAAGAAATCTTAAAAAATAATAGTGATGTTAAGTTACTTTGCAGACAAACACCATACTGGGATCAACAAAGAGATAAAATAAAAAAAGAAGCTATTTCTTAACCTTAACTCCAACTTTATCTATATGAGAATAATCTTTTCTAACTTCATCCCAAAATTTTTCTGAAAGTTTTTGAGAATAATTAGAAAAAGCACCTTTACCCATAGCACTACAAAGTCTTCGGTCCCAATCTCTAACCATGTCAACTACTTTCATTCCTTTTTGGTTATAAGTATCTTGATCAACCTTACCCTCAACGTAACCATCATGAACTAACTTAAAAGCATTAAATGCTTGTTCATTTTGGTCGACCATATTTTGATAATATTGTTTGTATTTTGCTGCTGCCATACAGAATGAAATTTATTTACTTCTACAATATAAAAGATCGTAGTATTGATCAAACATGCGCTGTGCAGAAAATTCCTTTGCTGTTTCTATAGATTTTCTCATCATACTAATCCATTTTATCGGCAAGCCTTGGTCATTACGATCATAATAAGTACCCACTATCTCAGATTCTAATTTTGAATACAAGTCTTGACTTGGATTTTCATGATCTATTAGCCAGCCCATATTATCCCAGTTAGCTTCTCCTACCCAACCATCTTCAACAGTTAAATTAAGAACACCATTTGCAATTGCCTTCATCCCAGAAGTTCCACATGCCTCTTTTCCAAATTCTGGAGTATTTACCCAGACATCACAGCCTTTAACCATATGATTTGCAACATCAAGATCATAATTTGCTAAGAAGAGTGCTGAACCAGACAACTCATTTTGCATATAGCCAATTACTTTCTTTAATAAAGCTTTGCCACTTGTATCACCAAAATGTGCCTTACCAGCAATTATTAACTGAACTGGTCTATCAGCATCCTTTACAATCTTTTCTAGCCTAACCATGTCTTCAAAAAACCAATCCAAATGCTTATAGTCAGCAATTCTTCTAGCCCAACCAACAACTAATTTATTTGGATCAAATCCATAACCACATCTTTGCTCTGAAAATTTAACTAAACTCTGCTTATTTCTAGTATGGATTTCCCAAATTCTAGAATCAGTCAAATCATCTTGTCTAAACTCTGATGATTGCCAAGTTGGCATATGAACACCATTAGTAATATTACGCCAGTCATAACCTCTCCAAGCCTCTTCTGAAAGCTTTGTATGCAGAGCACTAACACCATTGGCCCTACTTGATATATTTAAAGCAAAGCGAGTCATTTTAAATTGATCTGGATGAGAGTATGTTCCATCAGCCAATAACTCCTCTAAACTAATGCCAATTCTCTTTGCGTAGTAATCTGCATAAGTTTCAATCAAGCGAGTTGGATAACCTTTGTTACCAGCTGCTACTAAAGTATGATTGGTATAAACAGTTTTTTCTTTGGCAAGTTTTTTAGCCTCAGCATAACTCATGCCATGTTTATCCATAAACATTCTAATAAGTTGCCAATGCAAGAATGCAGGACGTCCTTCATTAATATGATAAACACAAGGATGTAAACCTAGTTCATATAAGAGCTTTACGCCTCCTATACCAAGAATCATCTGCTGTTTCACTAATTCTTCTTCTGTTCCATGATAAAGTGCATAGGTAATAGTTCTTTCAGAAATTTGATTTTGTTCTGTATCAGTGTCTAGGAGATATAAGGTGACAGTTTCACCAATAGTCTTCTTCCAAACTCTGACCCAAATATCAACTTCTGTTAAATGAACTTTAATAAAGAGAGGCTTGTCGTCAACATAAACATGTTCTAAACCAATTGAAAGCTCGTCAAAAGGAACATCTATTTCTATTTGCTCTCCGTCAGGGGTAATTATTTGTTTTGCTGCTTCACCATGATATAAAAGTCCAACACCTATAACTGGAACTTTTTTATCTGCTGCAGCCTTGAGAGTATCTCCGGACAAGACGCCTAACCCACCTGCATAAATAGGCAGACGAGATTCAAGTCCATATTCGGCACAAAAGTAAGCAACTAACTGAGGTTCTTTTTTGGTCACAAAATAAATTTACCATCTTTATAGATTACTCTGCTAGTCCCATCTGTAAGAAAGGCAGTAACAGTTCTATCTGAAGTGGAAACAATATCAGTATGCTCAGCTGAATCGTTATATCCCAGTTTATCCCATTCTTCTTTAGATAATTTGCTCGGATCATATCTATAACAATCTTTGTAAGCTTTACCAATGGCAAGATGGGTATTTCCAAACGGACCACCAACATTTTCATCAAATAATGTTTCAGCCATGCTATGAGTAATTCTAGATGTTCTTTTGTCTGTTAAAGAAAACTCTCCAAATTTATCTGCATTCTCAGTTTTTAACATTTCTTGTAAAAATTTATTACCTTTTTTTGCCTTTGCCTCAATGATAAGGCCCTTTTCTACCTTAAGATAAACATCACTAATGACTTGACCATACCGGTAAACAGGCTGATTAAACTTAACCCAACCATCAACTCTTCTCCAGTCTGGTGAAGTAAAGAATTCAAAAGAAGGGATATTACGACCACTTCCACCATTCCAAATTCTTTCTGGCCCAAGCCCAACCTTCAAATCAATATCTTCACCTTTAACTTCAAGATAGTCTATTCTTAATTCATTTAATTTAGCTAATGTTTTCTTTTGAAATGAAGCTATTTCTTTCCATTTTTCGATAGGATCTTCTTCATCTAAGAAACAGGCATCAATTATTTGTTGCCAATAGTCTTTGAGACTTAATCCTACTTCTTTAGCCTTAGCGTCTACGCCCCACAAAGCTAAAGTCCAAGTGAATTTCCCTTGAACTTCTTTATCATCTAACCAATCTCTATATAGCTTCTTAGAATTACGTGACTTCATTATTTTTTCTGAAGCAACTGTTGCCAACTCTAAGGGATCAACATCTGCAATAATTGAAATATGATGATCTATTAATTTTGCTTTGGATTTTAAATGATCTGCCGGAAAAAAGACTAACTGATCATCATTAGCTAAATCGTAAAAATGCTTATCAAAACCAGTAGGAATTAAACGTAAGATAGGATGAGCACCTGACTTTAAAAGCTCATTATGAAGAGCTAGCGCCATTGGCTTTGCAATATCAGGCACTACACACTGCACGACTTCACCTTTTTTAACTCCTGCTCCTGAATTAAGAGCAAAGTTAACCAATACACTTGCGTACTTATTTAATAGTTCCTGACTAGGAACAAACGAAGGTTGATGATACATATTATAAATTTTCTAAAAATGTCATCAATTTCTTTATGGCAAGAGCTCGGTGTGAGTGTTCATTCTTGTAATCTATACCTAACTCTGCGATAGACCTTGTTTCTCCAACTGGAATAAAAATTGGGTCAAATCCAAAACCGTCTGTACCCTTTTCTTCTCTTGAGATATAGCCATAAAATAATCCTTCAAAGTAATCTGTTTGTTTTGTTTTAGGGTCATATAAGCAAAGAACACTTCTAAATAATGCCTTTCTTTTTTCTGGTCCCTCAATACCATCCATTAATTCAAAAATTCTTTGATTACGATCAGTATCTTCCCCTATATGAAACCTTTTACTATGAATACCCGGTGCTCCATCTAAAGCGTCGATCTCTAAACCAGAGTCATCTGCGACAGTCAAAATTCCAGTTTTTTCTGCAAATGCGACTGCTTTTAAATATGCATTTTCCTTTGCAGTTGAACCTGTCTCATCAACATCTAAATCTGACAGACCGACATCAGCTGGAAAAACTAATTCTAAATCTAAATCACCAAGTATTCTGGCAAATTCTTTTTGTTTACCTTTGTTATTTGTAGCTATGAGAATTTTCATTGTCCAAGCATTTGACCAAGGCCACCGCCTCCACCCATCATAGATTGAAGTTTTTTAGCTGCGATCTCTTGAGATTTTTTTATTGCTTCATTAAGAGCATCAATAGCATCATCACTTGTAATACCTTGAACACTAAATTGCTTTATTTTTTGATCACCAGAAATAACAACAACAATGTCACCTCTCTCAATAGTAATTTCTTCTGCGGATAAATCTTGTTGCATCTGCTTAGCTTGTTTTCTAAGCTTATTGATATCACCAAGAGCTTTAAATGGATTTGCCATATATTTTTCTTCTAGTTATAGAAGTCCTTTAATAAATAACTTTTAAATTAAGGTTTCCCTTCCTTAGATTCTATCACTATTTTCACCTACATCAATGCTTCACTGACGTCTTTTTCTAAAGCAGAAGGTGGAACTTTGAATGCATTTTCATCTGGTTTCTTGACTGGCTTCGTATCAAGGAGAACGAATTCAAATTTTGGCATACCTCCAGTAATCTCTTGGGCACAAGTTTGTAGTAGGCTGATTTGCTTTTGTTGTTCTAATTGTAGTTTGTGAAATTTATAATAGACACCAACTTTTGTAATTTGATTTGAATCAGGCATTAACTTACTAGACTTTAATAAAGCAGCCAATGTTAAATTCTTTTCTTCTACAACCACAAGAAACTTTTCCCAAACATCTACAAGTCCTGTAAAATCTGTTTGGCTTGGATCCATCAGATTATCACTAGTAAAGTCTTGTAATGGAGATGGCAACGGAGACGCCGTACTGACCACATCAGCAATTGATTCTTCACTAATAAACTGCTCATTAATAATTGAATCCATCACTGATGATTGTTCCTTAATAGCTTTTTTTTCTATTGGAGGATTTTTTTTTATAGTTTGAGGAGCAGATGATGGTGAACTGGTGCTACCACCTGACCTTCCTTTTGCTTTCAAAACCAAATCAAGTAATTTAACTTCTAGATGAAGAAATGGAATAACACTAATTTCATTAACTGGTAAATTGATTAAGTTATCAAGTAAAAATAAACTTATTATTTTTGAATACTTTGCTTCGCCATCATTAATTCCCAATGCTTTCATCAAATCCTGATGCAACATATCAAGCAATGACTTATAAACAAACTTCTCCTCTTCTCCATTTTCTCTAAATGTTTTAATTACTTGAACTACCTTTTGTTCATCCTTAGCAAGAACTGAATCTACTAACAAAAATAACTCTTCTTGTAATGAGATACTTCCCAAAACATCAAGGCTACTTAACGAAAGTTTTTTTTCTCCTCGGCAGACCATCTCTAAAAGCTTAACGGCATCCCGAAAACTTCCTCCTGATCTTTTAATAACCTGATCAACAGCCTTATCTTCAAATTCAATCTTTTCATTCTTTAAAATACGGCTTAAAACCTCTCTCATTTCTTCATTATGAGCTTGTCTAAATTTGACTAAATTAGCTCTGGAAACGATAGTATCTGGGATCTTATGTAGTTCTGTAGTAGCTAAGATAAAGATGGCATGTTCTGGAGGTTCTTCAAGAAGCTTAAGTAGAGCATTAAATGCTTCACGGGTCAGCATGTGAGCCTCATCTAAAATATAAACTGCTTTATTTCCTAATTGAGGTGGAAGAGAAACTCTTTCTTTGAGTAGACGAATATCGTCTATTCCTCTGTTACTTGCGGCATCTAATTCATTAACAATAAAAGACTTTCCAGAAAAAATCTTATCATGTTCAACATCATCTAATTCTTTATTTAAAATAGAACTAATGATCCTTGAAGTTGAAGTCTTACCAGATCCTTTTGGACCAGCGAATAAAAAGACTTGTGGAAGAGTACCTGACTTAACTAATTTAATTAATTGCTCTCTAATATCTTTAAGAGCTAAATCTTCAAAATTACGGGGTCGATATTTAAGTGGCCAAGACATAAATGTATCCTAGCATTAATTATCTACTTTTTGCTGTGGTTGATTTTCTTTATCTATTTTGATAACTAAATCAGCCAGAACTATACTATAACGACGATATGCTTCTAAGGGTGAATCAAATGGACTGAAGTATGAATGAACATCTCCGTCATTTGACCACTTTGTACACATATAGTAAAAATTATCACTTGTTTGTAAGCGTCGCCATTGATCTGTTAGTTCTTTATTGTTTATCTTTAAAACCAGTGGTTCTAACTCATAAATCTTATTTATACAATCTTGTTGTAAATCATTATCGACCCAAGCTGTTAGATCACGGTCTACATCAGCCCAAGAAATTGGGTCTGGTACATCATATTTATCTAGATAAGTTAAATCCAACTTTGATACCTCTTCTCCTGGAGTTACAAACTTGTTATAGCTTTTCTTAGAAAACTCCTCAATAAACTTTTCAAAAAATAAAAAGATTCCAGTATCTTCCCATTGGTGTTCTCCAAAAGTTTCAAAGTCCATAAATAAATTTACACTATGATCCTCAGGATAAATCTCTACCCATTTTATATATTTATCTACAGTTAAAGGATGTTCTGGCCAATTTTTATCAGAAAAACGAAAGGCAATATCATCAGACAATGGGGCATGCTTTAACATTAATGGCAAAGGTTTATCAGTATTACTCAAATATGATTTAGTTCTATCTCTACCATGAAGGTAGCGATCAACAGCTTCAGTTAGAATCCCTTTATAACCTAATTTCTCGACTTGGTAAGCAACATAATTACTATAGATTAGCTCAGTATTACGAAAAACAGTTGGCTCATAATCAAATAATTCTTTTACTACTGCTCCATGCTGTTTTACTTGAAGCTCAAATTCTTTTTCTGAATAAAGACTTGCTAAAGAGTGATAGTAAGTTTCAGCTAGTATTTCAACTCTGCCAGTTTTTACTAACTTTTGAATTAACTCAATTATGTGTGGCTCAAATTCCAATGACTGTTCAATAAATACTCCTGAGCAAGATAAGGCAAATTTAAACTCTGGATGTCTTTTAATTAAATCCAGAAGAAGTGTTAACATTGGCCGATATGATTTCCGGGAGACTTTTTTAAATATTTCTTCATTGTCACCAGAAAAATAATCAGTATCATTTTCTAGATCAAAAACATTGAAGTTACCTAATCTGTATGGCTGGTGCAATTGAAAATAAAAACAAATTTGAGGCATCAGATATTATGACGTTACATTTTTATAAACGTCCATCACTTTCTGGGCAGCTGATTTCCATGTTACATTTTTTAACTCATTATGTTGTCCTGAGATAACGTCTTCTGATAAATTCTGATCATTAAGTAATTCAACGATCTTATTTGTCATTAAATCAATATCCCAGAAATCAACTTGAATGCTACTAGGCAAGACTTCTGCGACACCTGATGTTTTTGAAATAATAACAGGTGTAGATCTTTGAGCTGCTTCAACAGCGACTAAACCAAATGGTTCTGAGATGGATGGCATAACAAACACATCAGCTCGATCAAGTAACTTTGATTTTTGATCACCTCTGACAAATCCACTAAAAAGCATCTTGCTACTCAAACCCTTATTTGCCGTAGTAAATAAAAGCTCATGATATAAATCACCATTACCAGCTACAACAAAGATAGCTTCAGGGATTTTCTTCAAAACTGAATTGGCTAATTGAATAAAATATTCTGGACCCTTTTGGCCAGTCAATCTGCCCATAAAAACAACCATTGGACGTGACTTCGCAAAATGATGTTTTCCTGGATCAGCATCAGAGATTGGATCGATACCATTGTGGACAACATCAATCTTTTTTTCATCAATCTTATATTTATCTATAAGTATCTTTTTTGTATATGCACTGACGGCAATCACTCGGTCAGCGAATTGCATTCCCTCAAACTCAGAATTCATAATGTAGGCACTACCTCCTACTGGGCTGCGATCAAATTCTGTTGAGTGAACATGAGTTATTAAAGGCTTACCTGTTTTTTGCTTTACACTCATCCCTGCTGGAAAGGACATCCAATCATGAGCATGAATAACTCCAAAATCTTTTTTCTGAGAGTTTTTTATCACCTGATCTTGATATTGATTAACTTGTCTTTCTAAATCTGACTGAGCTAAAGAAGATAGCTGTCTAACATTCAAATTAGCTGGATCTAATCTTCTCACTGCAGGAATTTGGATTGAGTGGTCATATGCAAAAAATGGTGGAGATATGTTTGAAAATCCTTTTGTACACCAATCAGGATGAGAACAATCTAGCAATGTCATATGCTTAATGCTACCGGAAAACTTATATGGAAGTGAAAAATAAATATGATCACTGAGCTCTGCCAATGAAGTAGTTAAACCCTGGCAAGCCACACCCAAACCACCACTATTGTGGGGAGGGTATTCCCAGCCAATCATAAAGACTTTATTTTTATTCATAAACACTATTCAAAAACCCATAAGGGCTATTCATTTAGTATATGTCATACTTGAAAATAAAATCAACACAAAAAGTCTGCTAAATCACCATTAATTAAAAATTATATAAAACTATTTCAAACTATAATTTACTTGCCAAATCAACTCTAATTTCTCCTATTGAAGTCCTTCTAAGGGCAGTAACATGAGCTCCAATTTTTAACTTTTGACCTAAGTCATGGATTAATGACCTAATATAAGTTCCTGAACTAACTTTAGTTGAAAACTTTGCAGTTACTGACTTTTCTTTGCTATCACTTTTGAAATCTAACAATTTAAAATCATAAATTGTCACCATCCTCTTAGGCAATGTGGCTAAATCAATTTTACCTTTTCTTGCTTTTTCATAAAGCTTTTTACCCTTTACTTTAACAGCACTAAAAGCTGGAACAGTTTGCTCAATTTCACCAACAAACTCCTTCATTGCATGTCTAACTTCCTCCTCTGTTAATTCTTTGATCTCTTCCCAATCGACCGTATCTACTATGTTTCCCATTGAATCATAGCTGTCTGTTGTAAGTCCAAATTTTGCTTCAACTTCATACTCTTTATCTTGTTTCATAAATTGATCCTGAAGTTTTGTAAACTCACGACTGACTAAAACAATCAACAAACCAGTGGCTAATGGATCCAATGTACCTGCATGTCCAATCCTTCTTACACCAGTTATCCCTCTGACCTTAGCAACGACATCATGACTAGTCCAATCTACGTCTTTATCAATTAATAAAACTCCTTTTTGATTTTGTTTTACTTCTTCTAATGTTGAAAATTTAATATCATTCATATCAAAGATATTGTAACCTAAAAATTATTATTCTCTTTACTTCATATTTTTTGTCTGATAATCTCTAGCCATTATGGAGAAAAACAATACTCTTTTTGATAAAGTACGCACAGACCTCAATGACAAAGGCCTCAAAGTTGTAGGAGAGAATCTTGAAAAACCGTGGGGTGCATATTTTTTAATTGATGAAGATCAAACAGAAAAATTTATCAAAGAATTTTTCTCACATATTGACCTTCCCCCTTTTGATCCAAACTTAAAACTAAGTCCAAAAATTCTAATGGTAGCGCCTGAAAAAAGACTATCATGGCAATACCACCATCGTCGTCGAGAAATTTGGACCGTCCTAGAAGGTCCAGTAGAAATTGTTACCAATAAAACTGATGAGCTTATCCCAGGAAAAAAATATAATAAAAATGATTTTATTGATATTGGATTAGGAGAAAGACATCGCTTAGTTGGCCTTAACAATTGGGGAATAGTTGCTGAGATTTGGATGCATACCGACCCTGGTAATCCTTCCAACGAAGAAGACATCGTTAGAGTCCAAGATGACTTTAATAGATAATAAAATAAAAAATTGATAAAGTAATTATTCTTCTATTTTTGCTATAGTAATATTGTGCAAGATTTGTCTGCCCAAACTCGTTCTATCCGTGAAAATATTTTAGCCATGCTCGTCGAGGCTGGTTCTGGTCATCCTGGAGGTTCTCTTGGGAGCGTAGAGATCTTTGCTGCACTTTATTTTAATGTCATTAAACATGACCCAAAAAACTCAACCTGGAATGAACGTGATAGAGTATTACTTTCTGCCGGTCATCTTTGTCCAGTACTCTATGCCACGCTAGCTCAAGCTGGTTATTTTGAAATGGGAGAACTACTCACTTTAAGAAAATTTGGTTCTAGACTCCAAGGTCACCCTGAGTTTGCTAATAGTAAAAACCTGCCTGGTATTGAAAATACTAGTGGACCATTAGGACAGGGTCTCTCTCAATCAATTGGGATAGCGCTTTCATTTAAATTAGACAATATTTCTAATCATGTTTACTGTGTGATGAGCGATGGTGAACAACAGGAGGGC
>JAOUMD010000027.1 GCA_029881675.1 Minisyncoccota bacterium
TAAATAGAGACTACTTTCTCTTGCCACAGTATTATTTGTAAATTTTACTTCAATGTTATTTTTACCTTTTTTAATAGGGAATATTACTCTGCCTTTATAATTTTCATCTTGATAATTAATTGGGACCACTTCCCCATTTACCTTTACTTCCCACCCTGGAAAATAAGCTGTTTTTTGTAAGATTTCTGCTTCTTCAATTGAATCAATTTGATATGACATTTTAGAACCAGTCCAAACAAGACTACTAGGTGTCGCCTCTATTATTTGTTGATTATTGTTTCTTAAATAAAGATTTTTATCTAAAGCAATATTAAAACCTTCATCAAACCAAATAGGCTTTAGTTCATTATCAGAGGTAGAAGTACTTGGATGTTGTTTCCAATCATGGTCAGTGTTACTGATGTAACTTAGCGGTTTTGCATAATTGACTAGATTAAATATAGCTATCAGAAAAATCAAAAAGTACATAAATAATTTAATTTTATTACTAAGAAATTTATTTAGGAGTTGGGAGTTGAGTAGCATTATGCTACTTAATACACTTACCCATAAGAGCCTCCAAGGGTATTGAATATATGGAAGTACTTTACTTACCTTCCATATAGAAGTTGATGATGGCATCATTAAGAACAAACTGATCAAGAAAACACTAAACCAATAAATTTCAAATTTTAATTCCCCCATTTTTCTCTTTTTAAGTATTAACCAAAGAGATATCAAGATAATTAAGATAATTGAAAAGCCAAAAGTAGTTGGTAAGACATCATTTGCTTTTGTGATATCAGCTCCACCATATCCCCACTTAGAGAAAATTAGTGAAGAAAAGCTGGGAAATCTATTGACAAAATTATTTGTAATATCATGGGTTGATATTACAGTGTATTTTTTTTCAAGTAGCATTGGAAGCCAACTAAAGGAAGTTATTAAAAGAGAAGTTATCCCTGATAGATAAAACGAGAAAGGGAATTTTCTAATCCCTATTAGTATCCAATATCCTAAAATAATAGGAGTGATGATAAGTAAAGATAAAGGATGAGACAAGATTAAACAAGATAATATTAAAACAGAAATGATTTTGTACCACCACTTGTCTGAGTTTTGCCTGATATTTATTAACCAAAGTAACCAGGGAATTAAACTAATGAAAGTAATCTCTCCTATTGAGCCTCTGACAAAGTAATTAAGTAATATATATGGGGCAGATAAATATACGCAAGTAGAACTAATAGCTAACAAATATTTTTTATTTATTTGAAAAGAGAGCATAAATGTCCCAAATGATCCAAGCAATAAAGTACTGATTAAGAGTAGGTTTATGCTCTGCTCTATTCCAAAGCCAATGATATAAAAAATAGTGCTAATGACATATGGGGTATGGTATGAAAATAGAAAGACTGGATATCCAAATCCATAGTATAAATTGGGTCCCCAGTAGGGTGGAAATTGGTCTTGTTTGAGTGATAGGTAATAGTTAGCAACTCTAATACCATGTAGCTCTAAATCATCTGTTCTAGCAAGTTTACTGTTAATTAGAGTTCTCCCAGCAAAAAGTGTTATTAATAAAATAACAATAAGAGATAGTAACAATTTCTTATTTTTTCTTGAAAACTGGATGAGCCTATTCATTACTTAAGTATTTTTTAAGAAACTTCAATACTTGCTGGGTATGTTCCTTGGGTTTAACTGTTTTGTATATTTTAATTACTTTCCCCTTGGGATCTAGTATAAAGGTTGATCTTTTTATACCAAGAAAAGTTTTTCCAAACATCTTTTTTTCACCAAAAGCTCCAAATGCAGTCATTAATTCTCCTGATTGATCAGACCATAACTCAAAGTTTAAGTTGTATTTTTTTGAAAACTTTTGATGAGACTCGGGGCTATCTTTACTTATTCCAATAATTTTTGCACCTAGATTTTCAATTTCTTCATTTGCATCTCTAAAACTACAAGCTTCAGTTGTACAACCAGGAGTGTTGTCTTTTGGGTAAAAGTATAAAACTACATATTGGCCAAGTGTATCTTTTAAAGAGATCTCTTCTCCATTTGAATCTTTAACAATTATATTAAGTGGCGCAAGGTTATTTATTGTCATAAAAAATTAAAGCTTTAATTCCCAAAAGAATTGTTGAAGCCATTTGGTCATATTATTATTTTTTTGATAAAGGTTGTTAATTTCATTTTTATCTTTATTAAGGTTATATATCTCTTGGTTATTATTTATAAGGTTAAAAATTACTTTATTATTATTTTTATCAATTCCACCTCTAAGTTTGGTAATATGCCTATAATCTGAGTAAAAAAGAACTTCTCTTTTGTTATTCATATTTTTGATAGAAGGTACAAGTGAAATCCCATCAATTTTTTTATTCTTATCAATTGGAATTTGTACAAGATCTAATATTGAAGGTAGTAGGTCTACTCCTGATGTTTTTGTTTCTATTGTTAATTGGTCACTTTGCTCAGGAAGTTGAATAATAAGTGGTGTTTTTACTACTTCTTGGTAGAAAGTTAGACCATGATCAATCCCTCCATGTTCAAACCATTCTTCTCCATGGTCAGAAGTGATAATAAAAATAGTCGGGTTTTTAAAATTTAATTTTTTATAGTCAGATATAAAATCACCAAGGCGTTTATCCATTCCTCTTATTTTGTCATCATAACGGTTGATTAAAAAGTTTTTGTCTTGTTCATTCAAAAACAGCTGATCTTTAATTTGGTGTTCATTTCTGATTTCTATATGCTCTTCAACGCTTCCATTTAAATTTCCTTGATAATTATCAGAAAATTTTGTTTTAAGATCTTCATTTCCAGCATACTGACCATGAACGTCATATCCGTGTAAAAAAATGAAGTGTTTGTCATTTTTAGAGTTTTTTGTAGTTGAAAGCCAGTTAAGAGCTAATGGAGCTGTCAATTCGAGTCCAGCAAAGTCTCGGTTATCAAAATAAAGATCAAAGCCTTTATCAAAACCTATAGTTGAAGACGTCCCAGCCCCACCTGTAAATCCAGCAGTCTTATAACCATTTTCATGTAAATATTGTGCGATTGTTTTTAAATGAGGAGCAGACTTATCAAGATTTACATTAATTTCACTATTAGTATAAAGAAACTTATTATTAACTAAATGGTGTTGGGGGTATGTCCCTGTAATGATGCTTGCTATTGATGGAATTGTCCAATTAGATGCAGAGTAGTTGTTATTAAAAATTAAAGATTTATTTGAGAACTTATATAAGAATGGAGTTGTGTTTTTTGAATACCCATATGGTGTTAAGTGATCTTGTCTTAAAGTGTCAATTACAATCAACACAACATTACAGTCTTTGCAATTTGTTTTAAGTGAAGCTCTTATGTCATCATAACTATGAAATTTAAACAGAAAATAGATGATCGGCCAAGATAATAGGACAAAGATAAGGATTGCAATATTTGTTTTAGTAAGAATTGCTCTTATTGAGGATTTCTTTTTAAACATTCTTTTTGTTAACCATAAGGGAATCAAAAAGGGAATCAAAACCACAGAACTAAAAAAAGAAAGAATGAATAAAAATTTATAATTATGGGAAGATTTTTTTTTATTAAACATAAAGCTAGGCACTTAGACATTATTCCATAGTTTAGATAGAATAAAAATATGCTTAAAAAAAATAAGAAGATTAATCTAAATTATATGCTAATTTCAGCAGTCTTAATTTTGGTTATTTTTGTATTATATCTATTTAGAAATGATGAATGCTTAAATTTAGATTGTATCTCTTTTGTTGGAAGAGAATCTTATCAGTTAGATGAAGTATTTGTGAATCAGGATGGATCATTTTTGGCAGAATATAAGAATGAAAATTCCACTTTGCGACTTGAAGTTGTTGAACAAAATAATAGTGAATCTAATGACTTAATTAAATCTCGCGTAGCAAGAATTCAAGCCCAATATGAAGAATCTATTTCTCCTTATCCAGGAGAAATATCTGATTCAGTAACTTGTCCGCCAGAATTAAAACCTAATTTTATAGTGTATGAAGAAAATGATAATTTGATCACTGCATTTATGGTTAAACTTAATGAAAGAATGGTTACAGGACAATGTGATGACATGCTGACTAAATATGATTCGTATAATTACTATTTCCATTGTAGAGATCAAGGAAAAACATTTTTCGTGGAGACAATTTATGAGAAAGACTATGATCAGGTGGAGAAGTTATCTTTTATTTGTAATTAGAAATACCCATTCTCATATAGGTTTCTTTCTTGTTCTTTGGTTAATTTGTCAGACGCTTCATTAAAGGGTTTAAATTGTGGGAGTTCATTTATTATGTTGTAGTATTTTTCAAATAATCTTTTTTTAATTTCTGGAAAATCATTTACAATATTTTTTCTTTCTTGAGGGTCATCTTTTAGGTTATATAATTCATAATCAATATTTGTTGAATCAGGTTCATCTATAGAAATTAATTTATGGTCACCTTCTCTAATACTAAATGTTAAATTAAATGCTTTTTGATAAATTGCATAATCTGATGAGATAGCAGTTGAGTCTTTATCAAGCAAATTTTTTCCTTGCATAAGAGGATGAGGCTTTATACCAAGAATATGAAGCAAAGTAGTAGTTTCATCTATAGTTTGGGATAATTTATTTACTTCTCTGCCTTCTTGCTTTGGTATATGTATCCATAAAGGGACATCAATTAATTCTTGATATAAGTTATTCCAATGACTAAGGTTTCCATGCTCATTAAATTCTTCTCCATGATCAGATCTAATAACAAATACTGTTTTGTCCCAAAGTTTTTCTGATTTTAAATATTTAATTAAATTTCCAATACCTTCATCAAGTTCAGTAACTTTTTCTGTGTACAAATATTTAATAAATTCAATATGGTCTGGATTTGTGTCGTCTATATATTGTTCAAAAGTTTTTTCTATAATTCCCCAACAAGAATTAATATTGGTAAGCCTGACTTCAATTTCAGCATCCCAGCAAAGATAAGAGTAGTATTCATAAAGTCCTTCTAGTGATCCATTCTGATTCGTGATGAAGTCTTTTATTGCCGGCTCTTGATATATCTCTGGGTATTCTTTATTAATAATTTTTTCTGCATTTTGGTTAAACTCAGCAGTATTATTAGGGAATTTATCTGGTTTATTGGGATGAATAATTACATTATTAAGTTTTTCAGATAAATATGGATAGTGTAAGCTAGCATTATAAAGATATAAGAATGTCGGATTGTCTTTGATGAGATTATTAATTTTTAAAGTAGTGATGTTTATTTTTTTATCATATATATCTGAAATTACCTGAGGATTTTCATAATCATTAATCAAGGTAGAGTAACCATTATCTTTTAAAATATTAATAATATTTGGTTGATCTTTATTTAAGAAGAAAAACTCATTCCAGACTCCGTGAGTAGAAGGGTAACTTGAAGTAAGGAAGGAAGCCATACTTGGTTTTGTTAAATCTGTATGTGAGTGATGGTTATTGAATCTTATAAATTCATCTTCAATTTCACAAAGGTTTGGGGTCAATTCTGGATGTAACTTACAATCTAAAAAATCTGCTCTAAATATATCTGCATCAAAAACTAGAACGTGACAATTTTTACACATCGGTTGATTGCTAAAGTGAATGAAAATAGAAGTTACAATAAAGGCGACTATAAATAGCAATGCTATAAACAGTTTTTTTTGGTTTTTTATTTTTTTAATCATGACCTAAAAATAACCGTTCTCATATAAATTTTTCTCTTGTTCTTTTGTCAGTTTTTTTAAGATTTCATTATATGGAGAATACTTGGGTAAATCATTAATAGTATTGTAATATTGATTTAGCATTTCTTCTTTTATTTCAAGGTTATCTTCTACAATATTTATTTGCTCTAATGGGTCTTCTTTAAGATTGTATAACTCAAAATCAATATCTTCAGAATCTGTATCGCTGATCGAAATTAATTTATAATCACCTTCCTTAAAAGCAAAGGTTAAGTTAAATATTTTTTGATAAATTGCATAATTAAATTCTTTATTATCAAGCTTTTTATCAAGTAAGTTCCTTCCTTGCATCAGTGTGTGTGGCTCTATTCCAACTGCTTTTAATATAGTTGTGGTTTCATCTATAGTCTGAGTCAAGTAATTTACTTCACGACCTTTGTGTCTTGGTATATGAATCCAAAAGGGAACTTTTAATAACTCTTCATACAAGTTATTCCAATGATTTAAAGTTCCATGCTCCATAAACTCTTCTCCATGGTCTGAGCGAATTGCAAAGACTGTTTTGTTCCAAAGATTATTATTTTTAAGGTTATCTATTATTTCCCCAATTTCTTTGTCAGTTTCTTTTAATCTTTCTAGGTATAAATATTTTATAAATTCTATGTGATCAGGATTATTTTTATCAATATACCTTTCAAAAGTATCTTCTGTAATTACCCAGCAAGCATCAATATTAATTAACCTAATCTTAATGTCAGCATCCCAACAGAGATATGATAAATATCCATAAATTCCTTTTGTAGAGCCGTTATGATCTTCTATATATTTTTTAAGTGCTGGTTTTTCAAAAACATAAGGATATTTTTCAAGGATTATATCTTTTGCTCTATCATCAAACTCAGGCACATTATTCGGAAACCCTTCTGGCTTTTTAGGGTGAGAAATAACAGCTGATTCATTTGAGGATAAGTATGGATAATGCAAATTTGCATTGTATAGAAATAAGAATGTCTGTTGCTCTCTAATTAAATCAACAATTTTTATGTCCGTAGTATCTATATTAATTTTTTCATCATAGATATCATGGAATACTTGAGAGTTAGATCCTTCATATCCAGTGATTATAGTGTAATAGTCATTCTTTTTTAGAATATCTAAAATATTGGGTTGTTTTTTATCAAGATAGAAAAACTCGTTCCAGATACCATGTGATGATGGATAAGTAGAAGTGAGAAATGAAGCCATGCTGGGTTTTGTTAAGTCATTATGAGAATAATGATTATTGAAGATAATAAATTCATCTTTTAGTTCGCAAAGGTTAGGAGTGACCTCAGGTGAATTTATGCAATCAATAGCATCTGCTCTAAGAATATCTGCATCAAAAACAATAAGATGACAATCTTTACATTCCTTTTGACTGAAAAAATAAAATGAAGCTGCAGTTATACCTATAATAGTAAGTATAAGTATAACCAACAGCTTCCATTTCATATTTAATTTTATTCAAAAATTTCTAACTTTTTGCCTTGGACAAAGTCTGGCATTTCTTTTTCAAGAGCAGTCATAATGGTAGGGTATTGGTCAATATGACTAATAGGTTCTTCACCTAAGTAGTTAGACTTTTTAATACCGGGGCCAGCCATTATAAATGGGGTCCACATTCCTTTGACTTCAGGATCAATTGCCTGTTTATATCCAGTTTTAAGTGGAGTAGAAAAGAAAGCCCTATTAGCTGTCATTTCTTCATTCCAACCATAGCCTGGCTTGTTAGCAATAACTAAGTCTCCTACCCTTTCTGGATCAAGCTGCATGAATTCTTTTGCATCTTCCCAGTTTATAACTTCGGTTACAGGTTTCGCTCCATTGTAGTCACGAAGATTATTTAGAGCTTGAGTGACTTCTTGACGAAGTTGTTCATACTCTTCTCCAGAACCACGTTTATAGTCACCAGCTAAACCTTCTGGGTTTACATAGACATGTGCCATTTTTAGATAGATTACAGTACTATTTTCCCAATCTATAATTGGTTCTCCAGTAGTCTGATCAATGGTAAATTTTAACCATCCTTTTTGAGCAAAAAGGTTGTTTAAATGTACCCATTTATCTAAAGGAACGGCACCATGGTCTGAGCTTAAGACAATATAGGTGTCTTCATCTGCAGTTTCCATGACTTTACCAATCATATTATCTAGGCGTTTGTACATTTGAAAAACTTCATCCCAAAGAAGGCTTCTTTCTTCTTCAGTAACTTTCCAATAGTTAGCACTATTTTTATCTAAGTATCCCATCCACCATCTGCTTGTAAGCATTTGATTTGGAGTATAAATATCATGAATAACTATATTTGGATTAAAGTTTTCTCTAATTGCTCCAATAGCATTCGTATGCCAATCAAACGTCAACCAAGCTTCATCCACAAAGGTTTGTTTATCTTCTGGATAGTAGATAAGTTGAGGAGGGAAGTTGTCAACAAAATCCATCATTGGTCCAATACTCTCTGTCATCTTATCTGCTGCAGAACTAGGCTGAGCAATTTGTTCATTAAGGTTGTTGTAGAAAAGTCTGATTCTAAAGAAACCATTATCATCGAGTTTAATAATAGTAGCTCTAAGATCACTATCAACATCTATAACATTATCTTGAGTTTTCCATTTTAAGGTAACTTCTTTCCAGTCTCCCCATTCTCCCTGTGAGAGATCAGAGAAAATTTCTTGACGGTCTGTAGAGAAGGCAACTCTGTCATAATTTTCTTTATTATCATCAGTAGAGTCATAAATATATGCATAAATATCTTTACCCCATCCTGTCATAGTTATTTCTTTAGCTTGAGAGAAACTTTCTGGAGCATTACTCCATCCTTCTGGAATAACTTCATCAAGATAATTTGTTAGTTGAGGGCCAAAGAAAAATAATCTTGAACCACGTCCTTGTTTGATTCTTTGAACTAAATCACCTTTTGTCTCAAAGTTAAGAGCGTGGAAGTCTGCTCCCCAACCTCCCCAGCGACCCCGAAGAACTACTCCTCTATTGATTTCTGGTGGAGTAGAACCCGGCACTGAGATTAAAGCAACTTTTTCACCTTGATCTTCTAATGTTTTCCAAATAGGATCAACTTTTTTTGCTGTAGATCTAAATCCTGCAATAGCAACCTTATCTAAAGGTCTACCTTCAGTGTGCATTGGTCCATCTGAAACACCATGAACTTCAGGAAGAGTACCAGTCAAAAGTGACGCAAAATTTGTTGGAGTATGAGAAGGGAATGTTGGCTTTGAAAAACCATAACTACCATTATCCATTAGTTTTTTAATATTTGGTAATTTCCCTTCTTCAGCCCATTTATATATATTAAACTGCTCTGGATCAGATCTCATTCCATCTGGGATGAACCAATATAATTTGAGAGGTTTTTTGCCTACAAAAGGGAGAGAACTGTCACTAAGCTTACCTTGGAAGAAGAATCCTCCAATAAAAAGGGCAAAAATAGCAAACACCAGGTGATGTTTCTTCATGTGTTTTTTCTAATATAAATATTACCTATATTAAGATTAGCACATGGGTAGTGAATGCTCAATGAAAGTAGTGGGAATATTTTTCTTTTTATTTTGAAAAATACTTATCAACCTGTTCCCAATTGATGATTTTCCAGATAGAAGATAAATAATCTGGTCTTCTGTTTTGATAATTTAGGTAGTAAGCATGTTCCCAAACATCTATTCCAAGAATAGGTAGGAGTCCATCCATAAGTGGAGAGTCTTGGTTTGCTGTGGTGATAATTTCTAAGTCACCTTTATCATTTTTAATAAGCCATCCCCAACCAGAACCGAATTGTCCTGCAGCGGCTGTTTCAAATTGTTTTTTAAATTCACCAAAGCTTCCAAATGAATTTTCTATTGCTAGAAGTAAATCTCCGCTTGGACCTGCTTGTTTGCTTGGAGTTAAGATTGACCAGAAAAGAGTGTGGTTTGCATGTCCACCTCCATTATTACGGACAGTCTTTTTTACTTCATCTGGAAGATTTTTGAAATCTCTGAGTAACTCATTAATATCTTTTTTCATAAGTTCAGGATATTCTTCTAGCCCAGCAATGAGTTTATTTATATAACCTAGGTGATGTTTTGTATGGTGAATTTCCATAGTCCTCGCATCAATTATTGGTTCAAGATCGGCATAATCAAAATTTAATTTTGGGAGAGTATACATAAAAGTTTCCTTTGAGAACTATTTTATTTAACAAACCAATCTTACTTAATTACTAAGCAATGGTAAAGCGGGGAAAAGAAAAAATGGTGGTAATTACTTATTTAAGAATTTTTTAATTTCTTTGAGAACGATATTAAGTGAATTGCTAGATTTGAAAATATATTTATTTGCTCCGAGACTCTTGATTTTAGAAACATCAGCCTCTGATTCTAGAGTAGATAGCACAATCACAGGGACATCTTTTGTTTCCGGATCATTTTTTAAGTCTGCAAGTGTTTCAAAGCCGTCTTTTTTGGGCATGACTAAATCAAGCATTATTAAGTCAGGTTTGAATTTTTTAGTTTCTGCTACAGCTTCCTCTCCATTCTCCAAGAAAGACACAGTAAAACCTTCTTTTTTTAAAGAGTTTTTATAGATTCTGACAAATAGCTTGTCATCTTCTATGAGAAGTATTTTTTTCATATGTTTTATATTTCAATTTCTGTAAATGATGTCTCACTTTCTTTTATAGTATCAATACTGATGTCCATAGCCCTAATCCAGCTAGGCTTAATTTTAAATACGACATAATCACCTTTGCCACGAACTCTTAGAATTGGTGGCCAAAAGTCTTTAATATTTTCAGTTGCATGGGCAATATCTTCAACAGCTTTATTTATTGCTTCCTCATTTTCAAGTGGTTTTGCTTCCCCATCTATCTGGACTAGCATTTGTTTATGTTGCCAGACAGAAAAGCTAACTTTTGGATTTTTAGTGATAGCTTTTGCTTTATATGTTTCTGATTTTGTTGCAAAGTAAAAGTTGAAGTCATCATCAACTGCAAAGAGAAGGACTGTCGAAAGGGGTCTATCATCATTTGTAGCAGCTAATACCATGATAGAAACACTACGAAGAAATTTTAATACTTGGGTTTTAGTAATTTGTTTAGACATTATGACTAAATATAGTCTTTTTTAGATTGTCTGTAAACTACTTTATATATTATCTACATTTTTGCTATGCTACTTAGTGATTATCATTGTTATAATTTTTCATCTATGAAACAAACTTTTCTTTCCCAACTTAATTGGCGTCATGCAACAAAGAAATTCGATAAGAATAAAAAAGTTGATCAAGAAATACTAAGTCAATTACTCGAAGCAATCAGGATGACTCCTACTTCATTAGGTTTACAACCATTTCATACTTATGTTATTACCGATCAGAAAATTAAAAATAAGATAAAGGATAACTCATATCTTCAGTCTCAAGTGTCAGAGAATTCTCACCTTTTAGTAATCTGCTCACGAATTGATGCGGCAAATAGAGTAAATGAGTATGTTGAGCTATGTGCTAAAGGAAAGTTAGTTGAAAGTATAAAACTCAAACCAATGGAAACAATGATGAAGGGTTATATGAAAGGTAAGTCTAAAGAAGATATTAGGTCTTGGGCTGATGCTCAAGCTTATATTGCCCTTGGTTTTGCTATGGCTGCTTGTGCTGAATTGGGCGTAGATTCATGCCCAATTGGTGGTTTTAATCCACCAGCAGTAGACAAGATATTAGATCTTCCAGAAAATTTAAGATCAACAGTTCTTTTGCCAATTGGCTATAGAAAAGAAGATCCAAAAAAGAAAAAGATCCGTTTTAGTAACGAGGATCTTTTTACTTTTATTAAATAGTTATAAATAAAATCTTTTTATTATTGTCTTTTAGATAATAATTTTAAGTAAATCCCAGACCAAGTTAAATATAAAGTCTTCTAATGATTCTTCTGTTGAGATACCTCTTACAGAACCACGTCTTGAAGAACTTGGTCGATCATCATCTCTATAATTACTATTTCTACTTTCTTCTTTATCATCATCGTCATCCTCATCCTCATTATCGTCATCCTCATCATCGCTTTCATCTTTATGTTCTTCTATTTCAGGGCTTGGAGAAGGCTTCGGAGTTGGAGTAGGAGATGGTTTTACCACTTCTTTTTGGACGTTATTTACCCTGTTTTTAACAATTTCAGAAATTGCTTTAAAAATGGTACGTACAGTTTTTTGTACTGGATCTCCTGTCTGTGAATCAGTTTCCTCATAACTATCTTTGAAGGCATTCTCAGATTTTGCATATGAACTCTCATCTCTGTGTTCTTCATCTTTTCCTTGGTTTTCTTCTTCAAGTTTTTTGGATTCTCTTTTTTTAGCTTCACTTTCTAGTCTTCTTCTTTCAAAAAATTCTTTGAGCCAAGATGAGCTTGTTGCGGTTCTTCTTTCTATCACTGGTTTTGCTGATTTAGTTGAGTCATCTTTTTCTATTTTTGGTGAAGCAATTGGGCTAACACTTGGTGAAGCTGATGGAGTAGCACTCACAATTGGAGTTGCTGATGGAGAGGCAATTAAACTTGGAGATGGAGAAGGGATCGGTGAAGGTTCCAAAGTAGGAGTTGGGCTTGGTGCTTCTGGAGTTGGAGAAGGCTCAGTAGGTACAATACTTTCTCCTGTTTGAACTAGTCCATAGCCAAAGATACCATCAGGTCCTTCACTTCCTAAATCTAGAGTTGAATCATATAGAGTTTGTCTGACTGCACTTGTTCCATTAGCAATTAAAAGGGCAGTTGTGGCAGTAACATGAGGAGCAGCCATAGAAGTACCAGACAATGTTGTATATCCACCACCTGGAGTAGTAGATAGGATATTTACACCTGGGGCTGATATTTCTGCACCAAGAGAAGAGAAACTTGCAAATTGATCGTTTTCATCAGTAGCAGCAACAGAAATAACAGAGTCATATGCAGCAGGGTATAAAACTGCTCCACCACCGGTATTACCAGCCGCAGCAACAATGACCATGCCCTGGTTAACTGCTTGGTTAAGCTTATTTTCTAGGGTAGAACTAGCTTGATCAGTTCCAATGGAAATATTGACTGTTTGGATTCCATCTCTGATTGCAGAGTCTAATGATTCAACTAAGTCTGAGGTATAACCAACCCCATTATCAGCAATTGCTTTATATGCGTATAAACTAACTTCTGGTGAAACTCCAGCAACTCCAGAATTGTTTAAAGCACTGGCAATAATACCAGCGACATGAGTACCATGACCATGACCATCAAATGGATCATCATCTTCATTGACATTGTCATACCCCCCAACAAATCTCCCTGCAAATTCTGGATGATTATAATCAACACCAGTATCAATCACACCAACTTTAATTCCACTACCTTTTGTTTTCTCCCAGGCTCTAGGAGCGTCAACTTTAGCAAGGTTCCATAAATCAGTTTCGGCTAAGACAAAGATAGGATGGTCGACTTCAATTTCTTGGGCAATTTCTTCTGCCTGTAGATCTTGGTTAATTTCTTCTGCTGTTTCTTCTGGAAGTTCTACAACAATGGTAGATTGATTAGTCTCGATTACTTCTCCCCCTTTGGCTTCAACAATTTCTTTGATTCTCTTTACATCTTCTTCACTCTTTGGAGTAATCATCTTCCTATTCAAATTAGTTTTTTCTTTAATTAATTCTTCATCAACGGTTGTAATATCAGAAAGAGAATATGTCGCAACATTCTGTGCTAATTCTTCTTGTGTGACAGGTTTTGCAATTGAAGGATGAAGTTTTTGAATGGATCCAGGTGGTAGCGCAATTCTCTGCTCTTGTCTTGAATATAAGAAGGCACCCCAGACAAAGACACTAGAGAAAATAACTGCTAGAGCAGGGAATAGATAATTTGAATTGTTCTTTAGTGGGAGTTTTTCTTGGATGTTCATTGGTATACACTAAATATAGCCTATTTGATAGTAAAATCGCAATAACTTTATTATGCCAGAAAAATTAAGACAAAGAATGACAGATGTTTTTACCAGAATCTTTGGTGAGAATAATTGGTTGGTTACCCATTGGCTGAGAGAACATGCACAGTTAGATAATGATCTACTTGATGCCCAAGACCCAAGAGTATTATTACAAATCTTAGATAGTTTTGAAGGGAAGATGACAATAGATAATCCCGAGTTTCTTAGTATCGTAAATGCTTGGGCAGGTGTTGAAGTAAAAGGGACTGTCCCCGACCTCTCTGGTCTCAATTTTATTGTTGGTAATTATGCAGGGAGAGAACCACAGCATGCTGGAGAGACTGCTTTTCTGGATCCTACCCTATGGAGTTTGTTTAGGTTCTTTGAAGAAACAATGAAACATAATGATGGCAAGATCTATGCAGTCGCAAGAGATTCAGTATTTCTTGGTATTGAAGATAGAGTACGGAAAGCTGCAGAAGATCATATGATTTATGCAGTTAAGAAAGATGACGGTAATTATGAGTTGAAATCAAGGTGGGGTAAGTTAGCCTTAATGAGGATGGTAAGGTCTGGTAATGGGATACTTTGGACAGCTCCGGCTGCTAGTACTAATATGGGTGGGTTACCATTGGAAGGTTTAACTACGACTTCAATTAGACAAGCTATGGAGATACCAGAAGCAAAGTTATTAACCTTAACAATGGAAACAGATATGGCAGGAGAGAAAGCAAGGTCAATTAGATTGGATCAAGTAGATTTACCACAAGTAGAACAAAGGTCTAAAGATATCCCAAAGACAGAGCTCAAGCAATTAATGAGAGAGGTATATTATCAAATACTTCTCTACTCCTTTGCACAAGTAGCTAGTCATTTACCAGAAGAACAGAGAGGGCAGTTTCCTGATCCTGATTTAGCACAGTTGAGGGTGAGAAGGAATTTAGTAGGTATTAATTCAGAAAGAGTTGTAAAGGTTAGTGGTGGATTTATGGACTAGATAGCTGAGGTAATATCCGTCTGAAGAGAAGTATGTATTTTGCATTAAAAATATAATTTTGTCCAGATTGTCTTATTTTGAGTTGTTCTGTATAAGATATCTTATGGCGATAAGCAAAGAAATTAAAGACAAGTTAAGTGTTTATGGAATAGATGGAATTAATCTAACTGATTATCAAGCTGTTCTCGATAATTTTGGTCTTAGTTTAGGTTTGGTTACTCTTGATAATCACCAGTATCTCGTTTTTCAAGGAGAAGATGGTGTTCAAATTCCAGTAGAAACTTATCATTTTGGACTTCTTTATGGCTTTGCGTTTTGTGAGCCAGAAGATAATTTTGATGATAGTGTAGAGAGAATGGAAGAGGTCTCAAAATATTGGGGCGAAGAAAATTCTGTAAGGTATTTTTCAAAAGAGATATTAGAACAAGCCATAAGGTCATTGAATTTACTTTTGTTAGAACAATCACTTGGATTTCAATCACCTGAGTCTAATTATTATTTTAAGACTTTTGATCAATATGGAATTGATCTAGATGTAGAATTCATAGGTGAGAATCCAGTCCTTATTTTTAAGAATAAGAGTGGAGAATATCAGGGAATATCGGGTGCTGAGGGAGATGCAGAGTGCCTTGGTTTTATATTTCCAATTGAAGATGAAGAAGAAGATAAGTTTGCAACAAGAAGAAGGTATGTTGAAGGGAAGTATAGAAAACTTCTATACAATAATAATATTTATTTTCTAAGATATAGTAAAGAGAATTGGGATAATTTTATTGATAGTCTTCCACAAGATGAAAAGAAAAACAATCAAAAAATTCTTACTGTAGAAGAAGAGTCAAGACTCTCAATATTAAAAAGAGACGTCTTAGATTACTTAAATGAAGTTTTTCAAGGTAGCCCTTATCGTGCTGTTTTGGCTGATTCTCATGTTGGAGATGAACAAGATCAAAGAGTGGTTTCAACCGAAGATTTTCCAAAAGTAGATATTTTAATTATTTCATCAGCTGACAACATGACAGTTAAACCTGCTTATCTTGATTTATACGGATGGAAAGCAAAAAAAGAACTTCCTTTTGATGAGTTAATTCCATATGGAAATATTTGTGGAATTGTAGCTGTAGATAATGATGAAAACTTAGCTGGAAGAAAGGGTATAAGAAGATCTGCAAGTGCGGAGTTAAGACACTATTATCCTACTGAGCCTCATGGACAAGTAATGACAGTCGATCGCAATTTATTAGATAGATGGAAAGATATAAAAAACCCAGAGGTTATCTCTGAAGTTAAAAAAATGGCTGTTAGTAGCCTAGAGAAGAGAAAGGCTGCTGCTTATGGTTTTGGAGGTGAATTTATTAGTAGTAATGGTGCTCCTGAAGTGAGTGCATTCTTTTATGAGCCACAAAAATCTCATATTGGAGGTACTCAAATTACGTTGGTTGCAAAGTATGATGAAAATTATTCTAGAGCCTTAATGCTTGATAGTGGTTATATTTTTGATGTTAACCCTGCTTGGGGAGGAA
>JAOUMD010000042.1 GCA_029881675.1 Minisyncoccota bacterium
ATCATCCTTATGGCGTAAGTATTATTGAAGGAATTTTGAAAGTTAATTTACTTGGCTCTGATACAAAACATAAAAGTTTATTAGATCGATTCCTTAAAAATACTGCAGAAAAATATATAGTACCTCGTACTCACCATTTAGCAGATAAAATGGGATTAAAATTTAAAAATATTTCATTAAGACAACAAAAAACTCGTTGGGGCAGCTGTTCTAGTCAAAAGAATCTTAATTTTAATTGGCGCCTGGTTCACTACTTGCCAAATATTATTGATTATGTGATCATTCACGAATTGGCACATCTGGTTCACATGAATCATTCACGCGATTTTTGGGATTTAGTTAAAAAGTATGATCCTGAATATTTAAAGCACAGAGGGTTCTTGAAACGTTGTGGAATGGTCCTTGGTTAATGTAGTATGATTATTAGATGTCAGATACTACAATTAATGTTAACCAAAATATGAATAATAAAGATGAATCAGTTCAAGACGATATCCTTAGAGATTTAGATTTGAACAAAACAGAAGAAAAATTAGAAAGTAAGCAACCAATGCAAAAAGATAAACAAACAAAGATCTTAATCGCTCTAAGTATTATTGCCATAGTAGCTGGAATAGGTACTGGTTTTGGCTTAAACAAACTAACTGCAAAAGGACAACCAGTTTCAACTGGACCTAAGAGTTCTGATTTACAACAAGTACCAGACTCTAGCATTGCTGTTGGAGATGTTTTTGGAATTAAAGATGATGATACGTTTAAAGATAGTGCAGAAGGATATTTGGTAGAGGCAGTGATAGATGATGAAGGTTCACATAAATTGTTAAGACCAGGTGGAGACTCTCAAACTGTCTTTTTAACCTCTTCTAGTACTGATTTAGATAAGTTTGTTGGTATGGAAGTTAAGATAAAAGGAGAAACCTTTAAAGGACAAAAAGCCGGTTGGTTAATGGATGTAGGACAAGTAGAAGTATTGGTTTTAGAGGGTGAAGAACCATCAGAGTATTAGTTATATATAAATATAGTTAATTTTAAAAATAATATTAAAAATAGAAAGACCGGCAAATTAGCCGGTCTTTTAGTTTCTGAATTAAATTATATAAATAATTTTTATTTATAGGTTCTATTTGTCTTCCTATAAATTATATAGTTGTTCAATTAATCTATTACAGTAACCATATTCATTATCATACCAACTGATTACTTTGACCAAATTACCACCGATGACATTAGTTAGTTCAAGATCAACAATGCTTGATGCCCTGGTACCAACAATATCACTAGACACAATCGGATCATTTGTTACTTCTAGAATGCCTTTCCAAAGATCTGTTTTACTAGCTTCAATAAAGGCTTGATTAACTTCTTCTTTGGTGACATCTCTTTTTGTTACAAAAACCATGTCAGAAAGAGAGCCAGTTGGAGTTGGAACTCTAATCGCAATACCATCAAAGATTCCCTCTAGTTCTGGAATAATTTGAGTAGTAGCCTTGGCAGCTCCTGTGCTTGTTGGAATAATATTTTCAGCAGCACTACGAGCTCTTCTTAAGTCTTTCTTATGTGAATTATCTTGGGTATTTTGGTCATCTGTATATGAGTGAATAGTAGTTAGCATGGCTTTTTCTACACCAAAGGTTGCATGCATGATCGCTGCTACAGGGGCTACACAGTTTGTTGTACAAGAAGCATTAGATGAGATTTTTCCTTCTTTATCTAAATCTTTAACACCAATTACGCTAGTTTGAACGCCTTCACCTTTTGCTGGAGCTGATAGAAGAACTTTTTGGGCTCCACCTTCAAAGTGTTTGCTAGCAAGTTCGTTGGTATTAAAAATACCAGTACATTCTAGAACAGTATTTACATTATTATCTCCCCAAGGAACCTTTTCTGGGCTTCTTTGAGCAGATACAGTAATTTCTCTACCATCAATAGAGATAGTTCCTAAAATTGGATTCTCATCTGTCACGTCTTTTTTTGATTGTGTTCTATTAACTATTATTTCACTACCAAAACGTCCATAGTTACTATCATATTTGAGAAGATGTGCCCACTCCTCTATTTCCATACTTCCAGAAGTGTTTATTAAGTTGAGATCTAAAGTTTCTCTGTGGTATTTCCACCAGACACGTAATGAGGTTCTGCCAATGCGGCCAAAACCATTAATACCAAAAGTAGGATTATTTGCCATAGTTTGTGAATATATAATTACTAATTGCTAATATATATCAAGGTAGCACCAGAGAGATCATAAGGCAAGTGAGACAAAAAACCTGAGGTTTCCCCCAGGTTTTACTTATTTTTAATTTGTTGTCAGGCTATTATATAGTTACTTAAACTAACTTAGTCTTAACTTCATTGCTAATGAAGGTCCCGATGTCTTCACCTAGAACAGCTTTTGAAAGATTATCTCCTTCAAATAGTTTAAAGACCATGATTGGTAGACCATTTTCTTTACACATGGCTAGTGCAGCTGTATCCATAATCTGAACATTGTCATTTTCGATAGCATCTTTGATGTTTAATTCTTTATATCTTTTTGCTTTAGGGAATTTAACTGGGTCTTTTTCATAGACTCCATTTACTTTTGTTGCTTTCATTAAAACATCACATCTGAGTTCTAGACCGTGTAGTGAAGATCCTGTGTCAGTTGTAACGTAGGGAACACCTGTTCCTGCACCGATGATAACTACTCTACCTTTTTCCATATGTCTAATTGCTTTACGTCGAATGAATGCTTCTGCAACTGCAGGCATTTGAAGGGCTGATTGAATTCTGACAGGAACATTTACTTTTTCTAAAGCATCATGTAGGGCTAAACCGTTCATCACAGTAGCCATCATACCCATGTAATCTGCAGTGGCTCTTTCAATACCATTGGCAGCACCAGCTAAACCTCTGAAGATATTTCCGGCCCCAATTACAATAACGACCTCAACATTGAGGGCGTAAATCTGTTTGATATGATTAGCGAGATCGAGAGCTGCTTGTGGGTCAATCCCATACTCTCTGTTACCGAGGAGAGATTCTCCTCCAATTTTGAGTAGAACTCTCTTAAAGCGTGTCTTTGACATAAAAAGAACCTTTATATTATAAAAAAATACTTACTTATTATATATTGAGTTTCGTTTTAAGTCTAAGCCATTTCCAGCGCAGGTTGTCAACAAACCTAAATGGTTGATATAAAGCGAAATCCGTTACTAAGTCAAAGGTGCCAATGAACTCATTTAGTTCACCACCATAGCCTTTTTTGAATCTGTGGAAACCATACCAAGGGTCATTTTTATCTGGGTTTTCACCTAGGCTTCCCCACATATCAAACTTATGACAGCCTTGTGATTTTCCATATCTAATCATCTCCCACATCATTAAGTTACTTGCCATTACATCACGATGTTCTCTGCTTGATGCTCCATATGGATAATAGATGACTCCATTAAAAATAAATATAATCCAACTTGCTAAGATTTTATCTTGATAAACAGCTTGAAATATTTTTATCATGCCAGTTTTACTTAGTTCTTGCCACATTGTTCTAAAATATTCAGGACCATGTGCATAAAAACCTTGTCTGGAAGTTGTTTCTTTCAGAATCTTTATATACTGCTCCATTCCTTCACTAGTAGAGTTTTCATAAATAACGACTCCTTTTTTTGCAGCGAGGTTGACATTGTATCTAGTTTTTGAAGTTAATTTTGCAAAGATTTCCTCCTCAGATTTTGAAATATCTAAGATAAATGTAAATTTTGTGAAGAGCGGTCTTCCTGGAACACAGTCATGTTTTTCTAAGAATTCTGAAATTTGTTTGTGAGCAGAAGGGACTCCAACTTTCTGTGAGATATTTGGTTCCATTTTTACAAATAGAGCTTTATGTTGTTTAGCTAATTTTTTAAGGGCATCTAGCTGATCTGCATCAGGCATAAAGCCTTTTGGATAATAACCGGCAGTCCTATTAATTTTGGGAATGTTGTGAAAAGTA
>JAOUMD010000028.1 GCA_029881675.1 Minisyncoccota bacterium
AGCTTTAAGGAATCTCTTGGGTACTTGTGAATGGGTATCCGCTGCTGTTGGTTATGAATATCAAGCTAATGAAATAGCCCCAGTAAGCTATGGTGAATGTGTAGATGCACATGCATCAGGAGTAAGAAACCTATTGGGATCTTGTGAATGGGTGTCCGTTTCCGCTGGATATGAATATCAGGCCAATGAAATAGCTCCAGTAAGTTATCGTGAATGTACTGATCCTCACCAAGATGAGATCAGATCAGGATTGGGTACCTGTGAGTGGGTATCTCCCGCAGTTGGATATGAATATCAAGCTATTCTATTAGTAAGCACTAATGATTTTGTAATAGTAGATTGTTTTACTTCAACATCTGGATGTACCACAAGGGCTTATGAGGTAGAAGCAGGAGGAAATTGTAGAACCCTTGGTTATACAAGAATAGAACCTTCATATTGTGAAGATATAAGAACAGTAGATTGTTATACTCCAACATCTGGATGTACCACAAGGCCTTATGAGGTAGAAGCAGGAGGAAATTGTAGAACTCTTGGTTATACAAGAATAGAACCAGAAGAGTGTAGTGCTCCTGAATCTGGTGTAGTGGAAGGGCCAATGACTCTTGAAGAAGCAACTGAAGCAGGAGAAACAGATACCTGTAATTGGTGGGAAAAAAGAATTAACTTCAGTACTTTTGAATTTTCCTGTCCAGAATCTGAGCCAGAAGTACCTCAAACATCTTCATGTCATTATTATGATTCAGTAGGTGTTGCCTGTACTAACACGGATGTTGAAGGATCCTGTTCAGATCATACCAGCCAGTATGGTGATACATACTCAAATGGAAGCTGTCCAACTTATTGCTATGTTAGAACCAATGATAGTTGTAGAGCTGGAACATTTAGACCTGCTTTAGGACGATCTTGTAGAAGTTATGGAGACATTTATTCTACAACTCCATGCTGATCTGATTTAATTAATAGATTGGTTAGCACAGTCTTGTTATAGATTTACTTGGATATTAACTTTATTCTTTGTTAGAATACCTTCCTATGTCTTCAAAACAAAAGACCTACTATATCCATACTTTCGGTTGTCAATCAAATAAGAGTGATTCAGAGCGTATCGCTGGTGATTATGAAGCTCGAGGTTACAGTGAAGCAAAAGCTTGGCAAGATTGTGATGAACTAGTCATTAATACCTGTGCTATCAGAAAAAGAGCTGAAGATAAAGTTCTTGGATTAGTACAAAATATCCTTAAGCATTTTAGAGAATCAGATAAACCAAGACCTAAGTTAATATTAACTGGCTGTATGACTCATCATGCTAATGAAAGATTATATGAGCTCCTTCCTGATATCGATGAGATTCTCCCAATTAATGAAGTTGGCTTTAATCAGGCTGCTGTCAGAAAAGATAAAAAACATGCTTGGATTCCAATCTCTGTAGGCTGTAATTCATATTGTACATATTGTATTGTCCCCTACTCTCGTGGTCGTGAGAAATCTAGAGATGAAGCTGACATTATGAATGAAGTACAGCGATTAGTTGACCAGGGATACAATGAAATAACTTTACTTGGTATGAATGTTAATTCCTGGGGACTTGAGAAAGTTGGTGTTCCAATGAGAAAAATGATGATGGAAGATGACAACTTTACTCGAGAAGATCTACCAGACAATCAAACACAATACTTAACTTCTACAGACACTCCTCCCTTTGTCAGATTATTACAAAACATTACAAAGTTTGATCAAATTATAAAAATTAGATTTATGTCTTCTAATCCATGGGATTTTCATGATGAATTGATTGAGGAGATAGGCAATAACAAGAAGATTGATCGTTATGTGCATCTACCTATTCAATCTGGAAGTAATGATGTTTTATACAGGATGAATAGAGGTTATACTGTTGAAAAATACCTGGCTGTTGTAAACAAACTACGAGCACTTGATTCTGATGTTGTGATTGGAACTGATATTATCGTTGGTTTCCCCGGTGAGACAAATGAAGAGTTTAATGAGACTGTCGAACTTGCAAAGAAAATTGACTGGAAAGTTGGCTTTGTCGCAATCTACTCTCCTCGTCCTGGAACTGCTAGCTGGAGATTGTATAAAGAGGATGAAATCCCACATAAGATAAAGAAAAAACGTTGGGAAATACTAGATAAGATAATCAACAAAGATAATATGAGTGATAGGCCAAAGGTAATTTAGCGATATTTATGCTATCTCCATTGTGATTTGTAAAAGATTGGAAAGCACTGCAATCCATATAATTACATTTCCTATCTGAAGAGCCTTCTCTGAAGAATATGCAAAGCGACTTTCTGAATGGTTAGTTAAGGCATAAAAAAGTATTAGCAGTGATGTTATGGCAAATTTGAATAACAATACTCTTTCTATACCACCATTGCTAATCATGTCTTGAGCAACAATATTAACTTCTTGGAAATTTAGCTTATCTAATGCAACCCAAGTTAAAGCTGAGTCAGCTATGTTGGCTGCTACAAAAGAATTTATCAATTTTTCTTTTTCCATTAAGATCAATTATAATCACATTATGTCAAATAAGCTTCTTTCTATAATTGGTCCTACTGCAGTTGGTAAAACAAGTTTCTCTTTGAAGTTAATTGATAATTTAAAAGAGAATAAAAACATTAAATTTGTTGGATACAACTTAATTAGTGCAGATTCTCGTCAGGTATATGAGGATTTAATGATTATCTCTGGAGCAGATGTCCCAGGTGACTTTGTTAGACAAAAAGATACTTTCGGTGATGCTACTTCTATTGAATATTTTGAAAAAGATAATATCAGATTATTTGGTTTACTAGATTTAGATTACCAGGATGAATGGTCATTGGCTCATTTTAAAAAGTTTGCACAACAATTAATAAAACAATCATGGCAAGAAAATAGACTGCCTATAATCGTTGGAGGAACTGGTCTATATCATGAATATATTTTTAATGACTCCTCTACTATTGGGATTGGACCTAACCAAGATTTGAGAAAAGAATTAAATTTATTATCTTTAAATGAGTTACAAAACAAGCTTAGCGAAATTAATTTTGAGCGTTTTTCTGAGATGAATAATTCAGACCAAAATAATCCAGTTCGACTTATTAGGGCGATTGAAGTTGAGAGATATTATCAAGATAATCCAGGGAAAAAGAATCTAGAAGATAAAAATATCCAATATGGTGAAAAACCGGACTATGACCACCTGATTATTGGTTTAACTGATGATCTAAAAATAATAGAAGAAAAAATTTCTAAGAGAGTTAAAGAAAGATTTGAGAATGGAGCGATTACTGAAGTTGAGGCTTTAAAGGAAAAGATTAGAGAGTTTGGTTTAAATAAGCAAATTACTACAGCTACTGGTGTGAAAGAAATTCAATCATACTTAGATGGAAGAGTAGAAAAAGAAGAGTGTTTGAAAAAGTGGTCTCTTAGAGAATACCAATATGCAAAGCGTCAGTTGACCTGGTGGAGACATAGGAAAAATATTCAGTGGTATGAAATTGGAGAAGATGATTGGATGAAAAGAGCCTTTGATAGGGTTATTAAATTTATCCTGCCCGAGTAAAATTAAAACTGTTATACTAGTTTAATATGCTATTCTCATCAGATAAAAAACACACGGTTTCTATTTCACCAAGTATTGTAATTTTTACTTTTCTTTTTAGTTTAGTGGTATTCTTTTTGTTTCAAATAAAGGGTATCTTAACTGCTTTATTTTTAGCATTTATTATCATGACTGCTCTTAGACCAGCTGTTGATAAACTGAACCATAAGTATAAAATTCCTCGCGCTTTAAGTATTTTTATTGTCTATTTATTAGTAATATTTGTTTTAGGATTAATGGTAGCAGTTGTATTGCCCCCACTCCTAACAGAAGCATATAAATTATTGAGAAGTTTTCAATTACCTTTTTTACAACAAGAAATTAAAGATTTAAGTTTAACTGTTCAGGAGGTTTCTACTCTACTTAATCAAGTTGGAGATGGAGCTGGTTTGATAATTTCTCTTATTACTTCTACCTTTAGTGGTGTATTTGCTCTCTTTACTTTAATGGTGATGTCTTTTTATATCATGCTAGATAGACCTAATTTACATAAAAAAGTGAGTTGGTTTTCCAAAGATAAGAATCATTTAAAGATAGCTGAAGATTTCCTTTTTTCTGTTGAGCATCAATTAGGAGGTTGGATCAGAGGACAATTTATTTTGATGTTAACTATTGGAGTGGTTACATACATCGGCTTATTACTTTTACAAATTCCTTTTGCATTACCTCTGGCTATTATTGCTGGTCTCCTTGAAATATTACCTAACTTAGGACCAACAATTGCCGCTATTCCCGCAGTTGTCTTAGCTTTCTTAACTGGAGGCCCGATCATGGGTGGAGTGATGATTATCTTTTATCTATTGGTTCAACAATTTGAAAACAACCTACTCGTTCCAAAGATCATGCAAGCTAACGCTGATGTTAATCCTTTGATTGCAATTGTGACTGTCCTAACAGGGTTTCAATTAGCAGGGGTTATTGGTGCTTTACTCTCTATCCCATTTTATATTGTTCTTAGAACAACTTACTCTATGCTTAAAAAGCATAATGTTAAGTTATTTTAGGTAACTTTTACACTTGTACTACCTCATGTTATAGGATATAATTGTCTGTGTAGTTAGACTATGGCTCAACTTAGGTTGAGAGGAAAGTCCGGACAGCAGAACATGGGGTGCTTGGTGAAAGCCAAGGGTTCACTTTATGTGAATACAGTTAGAGCAACAGAAACGATCTGGGTTGCGCCAGATGAAACGATCAAGCTTATGGGTATCTAATTTATTAGATGGCAATCCTCCCTGCTGCAACTGGCGATCTTCACCCATTTCTTATTTATAAGAATAAAATGGATATGTTCCCTAGTGGTGATAATGTCCCAGGCATAGACAGATCATAGTTAATACAGAATCCGGCTTATTGACTACAACAACAAAAAGACCAGCTAATCGCTGGTTTTTTTGTTATATAAACTTAATCTTTAGATATTTAAACTTTAAAATCTCTTTTGCCATGCCTACCTCTTGCAAAAAGGATAAAAATTCCCCATACTATTACTATGCTCAATTCAAAGAAGCTACTGTATGTGTTTTCTGACGTTGCTTATGTTGCGGAACTTTTACCTGCCAAGAAAAAGGGAGATTTTAAAGTTCAAGAGTTTAGACAAATTAATGGTGAGTTTTTAGATAATGACACTTTTATCCCGGAGAATATAGAAAAGCTTTTTTCAAAATTAGATAAAGAAGAATATTTACTTGTTTTACCTGACTTCTTTTTTACCAATACAATTATTGAAGTAAAAGAAAAGGCAAAGACAAAAGTAGAAAAACACATCGAAGAAAAGCTGCTTCCTTCTCTTAACCTTTCAGAAAAGACTCATCAAATTGAACATTTTGTTCTTACTCAGTATGGAGATAAATCAAATGTACAACTCAGCGCTATTGAGAGATCTCTCCTCGCACCTATTTTTGAAGCTGCTAAAAAACATGAAGTAAAGGTCTCAAAGGCTATCTCACTTAGTTGGACAATTAAATCATTAATTTCTCTTGAACCATCATTAAGTTTGGTACAAATGGGAGAAAATCTTTATTTAGTCCAACACTACATCGGTATTGATCAAGCCACTAGTGCTCCAATTACTGATGTTGAAAAAATTGCAGAAACAATTAAAACACTTAAGGGTGCAGAGCCAAGTATTCAGACAATGTATCTTCTGACCAATGAGTTAGTAGAAGATAATTTAAAAGAATTACTCAAAGCTACCCTCCCTTTACAACAGTTGTCTGACTTTAAAGATGAGAAAAAAGATTTGCCTTCATATGTAAAGCAAGTTATTGAAGCTGGAGCTAAGACTTTATCTGTGACTGACTTTAATGTCCCAGAATTTAAGGTAGAGGCTGTAGATGCTGAGCTTGTTGAAGAGGCTGCTAAGGGAAATAAGAAAGAAACTAAAGATGATAAGGAAGAAACAGAATCAGTAACAGAACCAGTAACAGAACCAGACGAAGAACCAACGGTAGAACCTGAAGAAAAGGCAGTAGATGATTCAGAGGTAGTAGAAGATGTTAAAGATCCTGAAGAAGAACCTCTCCCAGAACCTACTACTCCTCCAGAAGGTGAAGAGGCCATCACAGAAGTCTCAGATCAGGAAGTCGCAGCTGTTAGTGATGACTTTGTTATCGGAGGTACTCCAGATACTCTAAAAGAAGAAAATAATGATATAGTAGAAAATAAAGAGGAATCACAAAAGTCTGATATGCCAGAAGAAACAAAAAAACCAGTAACTGATACAGAATCTGATAATGAAACAACTTCTACAGAAGAAGAAACTGGTACTGATGCGTTAAGTCAGTTTGCTGTGATAGATGATAGTGCTGAAGAGAAATCAGAACCTGTAAAAGAAGAAAAAACTACAAAAGAAGAATCAAAATCAGAAATGACTAGTGAAAAACAAAAACCAGCAGAAGTAATTAAAAATAAAACTGGAGTCAGTTCAATGTTGAAGATGGTCTTTGTCTCATTGTCTGTCTTTTTCTTAACTGTCGGTATTGGGGTTGGTCTTGGTCTTGGCTATATTAATATTTCAAATAAAGGTGAAGAGTCAACAACTCCAGAAGTAGTGACAGAAGAAGTCGTTGAGGAAGTCGCAGAAGCTTCCCCTACTCCATCTCCAGAACCAGAAATAGATAAAGAAACAATAGAGATCTTAGTTGTCAATGCTACTAGCAAGGCTGGTTATGCTGGAACAATTAAAAAATCATTAACTGCTGCTGATTTTGTAGAGGTAGACGCAGGTAATTCAAAAGGTGATTACGATGAGGGTAATTACGTATTAATGAGTGAAGAAAATAAAGGATTAATCAAGCTTATCGAAGAAGCAACAGACCTTGAGTTTGAGTTCTCAGATGAGATAAAAATAGAAGATATTAAAGGCAGCTATGATGCTGTCGTAGTACTTGCCGAGTAACGATTTTACATTTAACTCTTGTCAATAGGTAAAGAGTGTGTAAAATCGTTGTTGTCTTTACTAATCCTATTAATAGAAGTTATTAGGCACTAAATTATATGTCCGCAGGACCACACATCTCAATCTCAGCAGAAACTATTTCTTATTTTGCTGGTATCCCTATTTCAAATTCAATTCTAACTAGCCTCGTTGCTTCTGGCCTCCTAATTGCTTTCGCAATTATGGCTAAGAGAAGTCTCAACAACAAAGATGTTTATGGAAGGCCAAGTGCCTTCCAAAATTTTTCTGAGATGATTGTTGAGGGTTTATATAGTTTTGTAGACTCAGTTACTCATGATAAGAAGAAAGCTAAAGTATTCTTACCTTTTATTGCTTCATTTTTCCTTTGGATTTTATTTAATAACTGGTTAGGTCTCCTTCCAGGTGTCGGTACTATCGGTATTACTCATGAACCAGAACATGCATCTCTTCCTTCTATTGAAGTGCAAGCTTCAGAGGTTGTAGCAGAAGATCATGGTTTAGAAGAAGTTCCTGAAACTACAGATGATCATGATGAAGCTGTCGTAGCAGATGAGCATGGCGAAGAGAAAACATTTATCCCTATTTTTAGAGCTGGTACTGCAGATCTTAATACAACTATTGCATTGGCTATAGTATCTGTTGTTGTTACTCAAATCATTGGTGTTAAATATTTAAGTATTGGTTATTTTAAGAAATACTTTAATTTTTCAAGTCCAATTATGTTCTTTGTTGGTATTTTAGAACTTGTTCTAGAATTCGCTAAGATTATGTCATTTGCTTTTAGGTTATTTGGTAATGTATTTGCGGGAGAAGTCCTCTTGGCAGTTATCCTATTCCTAGTCCCAGTTATCGCTCCTATGCCATTCTATGGTTTGGAGATTTTTGTTGGCTTTATTCAAGCCCTTGTTTTTGCAATGCTCTCATTAGTATTTTTCAATATGGCTACTATTAGTCATGATGAGCATTAAATTAGTAGAAATTATCACCCTTTAATGGGTATAAAAGTAAAAAAAATAAATAAACCCTACGGGGTAAAAAGGAGTATATATGTTTGACTCACTCAGTGTTGGCCTCACAATGGCTATCGGCGGAAGTTTCCCAGCTTTAGCTATCGGTATGATTGTTGCATCTGCACTTAAATCTATTGGTAGAAATCCAGAAGCTGCAAGTACTATCCAAACAAATATGATTTTAGGTATGGCGTTTGCTGAAGCTATCGCTATCTATTCTCTAGTTGTTGCGTTAATTATTAAGTTTGTTTAAATCTAAAGAAAGAAGAATTATATGGAAATACAAATTTCACAAATTATTTTCCAAGCAATTAATTTCTTTGTTGTCTTTGGAGCTTTAACTTATTTACTTGTTAAACCTATCGTTAAGATTCTTGATCAAAGAGCTCAAAGAGTAGCTGATGCACAAAAAGCTGCTAGTGAAACTCTTTTAGAAAAAGAACAAATTGATGCTTATAAAGCTAAAGTTAAAAAAGCAACTGATAAAAAAGCTGCTGAAGCTTTAGATGAAGCAAAGCAAAGAGCTACAGACAAAGAAAAAGAATTAATTAATGAAGCAAAAGATAAAGCAAAAGCAGAGATAAAGAAGATGACTTCTGATTGGAAGATAGAAGCTAAAAAGCAAGAATCTAAGATGAAGAAAGAATTTGAAGTAGCTGTTTTAAAGGCTGCAGAAAAGGTTATCGGTAAATCTCTAGATGCTAAAAAGCACTCAGCTCTTATTGATAGTGAGCTCGATGCATTACTGAAAGCAATTTAAAATATATATGTTAGTTACAATTACTTCAGCTAGCAAGTTATCAGCTGGCCAGCTAGAAAAAATAAAAAAGACTTTAACTAAAAAGTATGGCAACGATCTTTCTTTTGAAGAAAAGATTGACATGAGTGTCCTCGGTGGACTTTCTATCCAAGTTGGATCAGAAGTTATCGATGCTACTCTTAAAGCTAAACTTGATGGTAGAAAAGTTGAAAAAGAGTCAGTTGGTAGAGTTACCTCATTTGGAGACGGTATTGTCACCATTGAAGGTCTACAAGATGCACAAGCTGGAGAATTAATTGACTTAGGTAATGATCGTAAAGGTCTTGCACTTAACTTAGATAAAGACCAAGTCGGTGTTGTGGCTCTAGACAGAGTTGAACATCTTAAGGCTGGTTCTTTAGTTAAAAGAACTGGAAAGATTCTTTCAGTTCCTGTTTCAGACAAAATCATTGGTCGTGTTGTTGATGCTTTAGGTCTCCCCCTTGATGGTGGCGACGAAATTGAAGCTGATAAAAACATGCTTCTCGAAAGAGTTGCCCCAGGTGTTATGGCAAGACAATCTGTCTCTGTCCCTATGCAAACAGGTATCAAAGCAGTTGATGCTATGATTCCAATCGGTCGTGGTCAAAGAGAACTTATCATTGGTGACAGACAAACAGGTAAAACTGCTGTTGCTCTTGGTACTATCCTTAACCAACAAGGCCAAGGAGTTAAATGTGTTTATGTCTGTGTTGGACAAAAAGGTTCTTCACTTGCACAAACAAAAGCTATCTTAGAAGAAAGAGGCGCAATGGAATATACAACCATTGTTTCTGCGACTGCTTCTGCAACCGCTGCTCAACAATTCTTAGCTCCTTACACAGGTGTTGCGATTGCTGAATACTTTTTAGAAAAAGGTGAAGATGTTTTAGTTATCTATGATGACTTAACAAAACATGCTCAAGCATATCGTGAAATTTCATTACTTTTGAGACGTCCTTCTGGTCGTGAAGCTTACCCTGGTGATGTCTTTTACCTCCACTCTAGACTTCTTGAAAGAGCTTGTAGATTAAATAAGAAGCATGGTGGTGGTTCTATCACTGCCCTTCCTATCATTGAAACTCAAGCAAATGACGTTTCTGCGTATATTCCTACAAATGTCATCTCAATTACAGACGGACAAATCTATCTTGAATCTGACCTTTTCAACAAAGGTATGAGACCTGCGATCAATGTCGGTCTATCTGTCTCACGTGTCGGTTCATCTGCACAAAAGAAAGCCATGAAACAAGTCGCCGGTTCTATGAAACTTGAGTTAGCTCAGTTCAGAGAACTTGAAGCTTTCTCACAGTTTGCTTCTGATCTTGATGACAAAACAAAGGCTCAACTTGAAAGAGGTGTCAGAGTTAACGACATCCTTAAACAAGGTTGGGATGTCCCACTTAAAGTTGCAGAGCAGGTTGTTATTATCTTTGCTGCAGTTAATGGTTACTTAGATAAAATTGAAGTAGAAAACATTGGAAAATGGGAAGGTTTATACCTTGATCATATTAAAGATGAACATCAAGCTATTTTAGAAAGCATTACTAAAGAAGGTAAACTTCTTGATGAGACTAAGGCAGATTTAGAAAAAGCTTTAGCTGACTTCAATTCTGGTAGTAACTTAGTGAAAGATAATTAATGGCTAACGCTAGGCAAATTAAACGACGAATTGGCGCAGCTTCAAATATTTCCAAGATTACAAAAGCTATGGAAATGGTTGCTGCGAGCAAGATGAAGCGTGCTCAAGATCAGGCTATTTTAGCTCGTTCATATGCTCTAGCACTTCAAGATTCTCTGCAAAAATTAGCTAGTCAGTCAGACCCTTCACTCCATCCCCTACTCTCATCACACGATGAAGGGATAGATATCTTACTTGTGATTGGTACAAATAAAGGTTTATGTGGAAGTTTAAATACTCAACTGTTTAAACAAATGGATAATTGGGTAAAGAGTCATCCAAATGGAGAAATCATTGCTGTTGGTAAGAAGATTGTAAATTTCTGTCGTCTTGGCGGATTTACTATCCATGCTCAATACACAGATATTCCAGAAAAAATGACTTCATCAGATCTAGTACCTATCAGTACCATGATCATTGAGAACTTCTTAAATAAGAAATATAAGTCTGTTGGAATTGTCTTTATGGACTTCATCAACACTCTTTCTCAAAAGCCAAAGATTAGTAAAGTTTTACCTATGTCTAAAGAAGAAACTAGTGGAGATAAAGAGAAAAAAGATGAGAACCAAACCAAAGTTTCTAAAGTAGATTACTTATTTGAACCTGATGCAGGTAAGATTCTTTCTAGCCTCCTCCCTTTTTATATTGAAAACTCAATTTATCAAGCATTCCTAGAGTCTCGTGCTAGTGAACATTCTGCCAGAATGGTTACCATGAAGAACGCTAGTGAAAATGCATATGAATTGGTTGATGAGCTTAAACTTGTCTTTAATAAGTCAAGACAGGCCGCTATTACTAATGAACTATTAGAAATTACGACTGCAAGTTTATCTTTATAAAAAAGTAAAAAAACAATTTTAAATATAGGAAAAAATATCAAATTAAATATGTCAGAAAAATCAAACAACATTGGTAAGATCTCAAGAATTATTGGTCCTGTTATTGACGTTGAGTTCAGTAATGGTCTTCCAGCTATCTATGAAGCTCTTCATATTAAATTAGAAAAACATACTATTACTCTGGAAGTTGCACAACAACTTAGTGAAACTGAAGTAAGAACTATTGCTCTAAGTGCTACAGAAGGTCTTTCTAGAGGTGTTGAGGTTATCGCTACTGGTAACCCAATCATGGTTCCAGTTGGAGAAGAAACTTTAGGAAGAATTTTTAACGTTACTGGTGACATCATTGATGAAGGTAAAGCAATTAAGCCTACCAAATTCTCTCCTATTCACAGAGCTGCTCCTGATTTTGTTGACTTAGTCACAAAAGCTGAAGTCTTAGAAACTGGTATTAAAGTCGTTGACTTAATCTCTCCTTTTATGAAGGGTGGTAAAGTTGGTGCTTTTGGAGGTGCTGGTGTGGGTAAGACTGTTATTATCCAAGAGCTTATCAGAAACATTGCCGCAGAACACCAAGGTCACTCAGTTTTTGCTGGTGTTGGAGAAAGAACAAGAGAAGGTAATGATCTCTATCATGAAATGAAAGAGTCTGGTGTTATTGAGTCAACCGTGATGTGTTTCGGACAAATGAATGAACCTCCAGGTTCAAGACTACGTGTTGCTCTTACTGCTCTTACCATGGCTGAATATTTCAGAGATGATAAGAACGAAGATGTGCTTCTCTTTATCGACAACATTTTTAGATTCTCACAAGCTGGTTCAGAGGTATCTGCCTTGTTAGGTAGAATTCCATCTGCTGTTGGTTACCAACCTAACCTTGCTACAGAAATGGCTACACTACAGGAAAGAATTACTTCAACCAAGAAAGGTTCTATTACTTCTATCCAAGCTGTATATGTACCTGCTGATGACTACACAGACCCAGCTCCTGCGACAACATTTGCTCACTTAGACTCTACTCTTTCACTAGACAGAAAGCTTGCAGAAATGGCTATCTACCCTGCGGTTGATCCACTCGTTTCTGCTTCAAAGATTCTTCAACCAGACGTTGTCGGTGAAGAACACTACAATGTTGCTAGAGGTGTTCAAGAACAACTTCAAAGATATAAAGAATTACAAGATATTATTGCTATTCTAGGTATTGATGAGCTTTCTGATGAAGACAAGCAAGTCGTGGCTAGAGCAAGAAGAATTCAAAAATTCCTTTCTCAACCATTCTTTGTTGGTGAACAGTTCACTGGTATTCCTGGTGTCTACGTCCCTATTGCAGAAACAATCAGAGGCTTTAAAGAAATCTTAGAAGGTAAGCATGATGGTTTACCAGAAGCAGCTTTCTACATGGTTGGTACTATTGATGAAGTAATTGCAAAAGCAGCTAAATTATAATAAACAATATAATTAAGATAATTATTAATGTCAGATAAACAACTAACCCTACGAGTCATCTCACAAGAAAAGAAACTTCTTGAAGAGGTTGTAGATAAGGTCACATTACCTAGTGTTGATGGTGAGATTACTATTCTTCCTCTACATGCTGCTCTAATCTCAGAGATGAAAACAGGACATCTTAGATTTACCCAAGATGGTGTAGAACAAAGTGTAGTTGTTTCCAGAGGGTTTGTAGATGTTAATCCAAGTGGAATGGTTACAGTCTTAGTAGACAGTGCTACTCATGCTAGAGATATCTCTGTAGAGAAGGTGCAACAAGCTATTAAAGATGCACAAGAAACTATGTCTCACTCAGAAGATAGAAGAGAGTTATTAATGGCAGAAGCTTCATTAAAACTAGCTATGCTTGAATTAAAGGTGGCTCAGAAGACTTCTAAGAGTGGGATTTAGTTAAATATTAAATTGAAAGTTAACCACCTGCCCGATGGGAAGGTGGTTTTTTTATAAATGACTTTATAAGCTTATGTTATACTGTTTTTCAACTGAAATTAGGAACTAAAAAAGACTACACTAATAACTATGAAAATTAAATCAAATTATTTTATCTTGTGTGAAAAGGCTATTAAAAATGAAAGGGGCTTAGTTAGTCTTATTAATATTTTTGAGAATATTAATGTAGAAGGTATCCCAACAGTTCATAGAGATTTCACTCTAGCCTTTAATTTGTCATTAAAGAGTGTAAAAAAAGAGAAAGAAGTAATTATAGATATAAAAATATTTGATCCTGAAAAATCAATAATTCAAAAAGGTAAGTTGCCTAGTAAAATATCAGGAGATTCAAATATTGGAATAATTGTTAATGTTCCTGATTTGTTATTAAGTAAGTTTGGTGAATATAAAGTTGTTATATCTCACGAAGAAAAAGAAATTGATAAATTATTATTTTCTGTGAAAAAGAATGAATAGTCAGCCATTAACTACTAGAATAATAGGAGGATTAACCAGAGGTGGAGTAAGCTGGGATGATGATCTTGCTGCAGAACAAACTGGGGTTTATTATCCTAAAACAGAAGTTGTTACTAACAGTGAAACATCAGAATTAAGAGAATTGGCTGAAAAAGCTTCTAATTCAGCCATTGATGCTTTGAGCGCGGTTGATATGGCACTTAAAGCATTAAACTCTACACCAACTCAAATAAGTTACCTTTCTTCAAAATATTTTTTTAAAAGACCTTTATCTGTAATAACAGAATACGATGAGGAATACATTTCCTATTTAACAGATATTCCAGTTTATGCTGTTGGAGAAAACAAATTTGAAAGTATCGAAAACTTAAAAGTAAAAATAGTTGAATATTATGAAGTGTTGGTTTCTGAGAAAGAAAATCTTTCACAAAAATTAAAGTCTCATCACTTTTTTCTTAATTCTGTTATTCAAAAAATTAAATAATGAAAAATAAAGATTTAAAAAAAAGTTTTGAAAAAAAAATGAGTTGCTCTGATTTAGGTATAAGGTTTGAGTTAAAAGAAGGAGATCATCACAAGTATAAAGTATACTATAA
>JAOUMD010000029.1 GCA_029881675.1 Minisyncoccota bacterium
TGTACAAGAATGATCATCTTCTACACAGTCAGTATCTGCAGAACATGACTCATTACAATAAGCTGGTTCTTCAGGTTCACAAGTTACACTTTCAGGGTTATCAGTTAATCTACATAACCCACCTGTACAAGAATGATCATCTTCTACACAGTCAGTATCTGCAGAACATGACTCATTACAATAAGCTGGTTCTTCAGGTTCACAAGTTACACTTTCAGGGTTATCAGTTAATCTACACAAACCGTCAGTACAAGAGTGATTATCTTCAATACAATCTGTGTCAGAGCTACAAGTTTCATTACAATAAGCAAGAGAACAAGTTTCACTATCTGGATTTTCAGTTAATCTACATAATCCTTCAGTACATGAATGGTCATCTTGAACACAGTCAGTATCAACACTACAGGTCTCATTACAATATGATTCTGTCGGAACATCTATATTTACATCTACTTTACAATCCCTATTTAGGTTTCCATCTGTAATTTGAACCATATTAGATAGAGTCATACTTGTGTCAATTTGATCGCTAAGTTGAATTCTGAATGTGAATGTTTGGCTATCTCCAGGTAGCAGAGAATCTGTAACACATGTAATTGTTCTATCCTGATATGCATTGGTACCACAATCACTGTCTAAAAAGTCATAACTAAAGGTAACATCATCAGCTACATTAATACTAAGTGAGTCTGAAGCTGTAATTACAGTTTCTTGTTCACCTGTATTTGTGACTAAGAAGCTATATACAATAATATCTCCAGGAACAAAGCTACTTTTTGTCTGAATAAGATCATAGCTGCCTGCAACATTTGAAAGTTCATTCCTATATGCTTGTTTAATACAACTTATTCCAGGCTCTGGAGGAGCGACATCAAAGCTTACAGAACAATCTTGAATCTTGTCTATACTAGCCTGAGATTCTGTAGGGGCAGTGGGAGCAACAGTATCTCTAACGAAGTATTGTCTTAGAGAAATACCAATACCAGCAAATGCTACACCAATTACCAAGGCCAGAACTAAATACATTGATAACTTGCTTTTTTTCTTTGGCAATTCCTTTTTCATTGTAGGAATTGGGCTTGCTGTTGGAGTAGTGGTGTTTTCGCTTTGATTTAACATGTTTTAATTTAAAGCCTCATATGGGTTACAGCTAAGATCATTCTCAGTAGTACAAATTTGACATTGGGCAAAGTGTTTTCCATCATTAACAATTGTATAAGAGGTTGAGGTTCTTCCTGTTGACTCTAGATCAACTATATTTCCATTTGGTTCAATCACTCTAAAGACATAGTGATCAACATTTGCAACTTCTGAACAAGTGAACTGAATGGAGTCTCCTAGAGAAGGATCTTCAGTTAAAGGAAGTCCTGTAGTAGCATTTGAAATATCAACATCTAAACACATCGGTCCAACAGCAGGTCTACACTCTGTTGATGAAAGGTTGGACTCCAATCTACATTTTCCACTGCTACAGACTAAAGCTGATCCAGCTGTTTTACATTGTCTATTAGTTTCACAATCACTGTTACAGAAATAAGTAGTAGGTGATGGTGAAGGGGTAGGGGTAGGAGTTGGGCTAGATGTTGTAGTTGTAGTTGTGGTTGTAGTTGTGGTTGTCTCACCACAATCGGCACTAGCATTAGGACAAACAACAGAAGCACCAATTAAGGTTGACCAATCATCATTGATATGACCATTCTCACATGAACCACTGCCCCCTGTTAGTACATCAACTTGAACACACTTACATGTACTATTAGCCTCTTGTTGGGCGTTAACATTATTTGTTGTAACAGTCGGAGTTAAAACAGTACATTCACCGTTACTTGCTATTTGATCACAATGGTGAACAGCAATACATCCTCCTGTTGGAGCAGAACAATTTGTTCCAACACAACCTCCTCCTGGTACTGTTGTACCAGTTCCAGTTCCTGTACCAGTTCCTGTACCTGTTCCAGTTCCAGTTCCAGGCTGTACAGCAACTCCACTATCATCAACTACAAGAACACCAATCCCAGCATCTTCTCTTTGTTGATTAAGGACTGCAAATCTTTCTGGTGTTAAAAATCCCATTCCTTCAACCCAAATCATGTCATTGTTATAGCCAGTTGAAGCTTGCTGTCTGATATCTTGTCCTATCTCTGTAAGGTACAAGGCTGCAGCAGATCCTAGAATTAAAAGAAATAAAACTAACCCACCTAAAATTAGTTTAAGTGGTGTTTTCTTTTTAATGGTTTTTAAATTATCTGTTTTTTTAGGTGAAATTGGAGTTGATGTGTTTTGAAATCCTGATGAAGATAGTTGGTCTGGTGTTTGAGTGTTAATCATGTTTAAAAGAATAGCAACAAAAGTTTTAACTTTAGTGCTTGGTATAAGAATACAAACTTTGTTCACCTAGAGTCAATAGGTATTTTCTAATTTGTTAGAGTTTGAAGCGAAATAAATATTATCAATTGAAAAGGGAAAGCAAATTCTTGGATGATTGGGTATAATACCCATCTATGAGTTTAAAAACACCAGAAATTTTAGCCCCAGCTGGATCATTTGCTTCACTTAGAGCTGCTATAAAAGCAGGCTGTGATAGCATCTTTTTTGGCATCAGTGATTTCAATATGAGAGCTACTGCAAGTAATAACTTTTCAAAAGAAGACTTACCTAAATTAACTTCCCTTTGTAAACAGCACAAAGTTAAAACTTATTTAACTCTTAATACCATTATGTATAACTCTGATCTTGATCGGATGAGAGAGGTTGTGGATTTAGCTAAGAAGCATCATGTTACAGCTATTATCGCTGCTGATATGGCTACGATTGCTTATGCCAGAGAAAAAGGAGTAGAAGTTCATATCTCTACCCAAATCTCTATCTCTAATATAGAAGGAGTTAAATTCTACTCTCAGTTTTCAGATAGATTAGTCCTTGCAAGAGAGTTAAAGCTTGAACAAGTAGCGACTATTATTGAGCAGATTAAAGAAAGAAAGATTAAAGGCCCATCTGGCAGACTAGTAGAGATTGAAGTTTTTGCTCATGGAGCCTTATGTGTCAGTGTATCTGGTAGATGTGGATTAAGTCTTCATGCTTATGATAGATCTGCAAATAAAGGGATGTGCACTCAGATTTGTCGTAAGAAATATAAAGTGACTGATGAAGCTACTGGTAAAGAGCTAGTTGTTGATAACAACTTTATTATGAGTAGTGCCGACCTTTGTACAATTGGATTTTTACAGGAATTAGTTGATGCAGGAGTAGATGTTCTTAAATTTGAAGGCAGAGGTCGACCACCAGAGTATGTTTTCACAGTGATTAGGACATATAGGGAAGCATTAACTGCTATAGAAGATGGTACATATTCAAAAGAATTAGTTAATAAATGTAATAAAAGACTTAAAACAGTTTTTAACAGAGGTCTATCTGATGGTTTCTATATGGGAAGAAAGATGAATGAATGGGCAAAAGGTGATGGATCCCAGGCTACCCATACTAAAGTCCAGATAGGAACAGTAGAAAGATATTACCCTAAAATCAATGTAGCTCAAGTTATAGTTCAGGCTAATCAAGAATTAGAAATAAATGAAGAATTACTCATCACAAGTGATAAAACAGGCTTAGTAAAGATCTCTCCACAAGAATTCTTACTTGATGAAAAGAAGGTAAAAAAGGCCATTCAAGGAGATTCTATTACTTTTAAAATAGAGGAAAAAGTTAGAAAAGGTGATGGAGTATACGTTTTTAGAAAAAAATAACCTCAATTAAGAGGTTAAATTTAGTTTAAACATAGAAAAATGCGTAGCTTACTCGGTTAACAAAAGATTGTTCGCCTAGTGGGCTACGCATTTTATGTTTGATTATCTAACGTTCTGATCATAGGCGTTCTATGACCAACGTCAAATGCACTGCATATCTCCCGATATACAAAATACTTAAGTAGTATATAACAAACAACATCAATTGTCAAGCCTATAGTTAGTAATGCTCTTTGATTTCATGTTTTTAGGGTTGTTTTAACCCGTAATTTAGCCTATAATCCACTTTTTCGACTAACATTCGCATAAAATAAGGAAAAAAGATCTATGAACATCAAGAATATCGCTATTATTGCTCACGTTGACCATGGTAAAACTACCCTAATTGACGGACTATTAAAACAAACACATTCTTTTAGAGATAACCAATCAGAAATGACTCAAGATAGAATCATGGATTCTAATGATCAAGAATCTGAAAGAGGTATTACTATCTTAGCTAAAACAACAGCTATTACATATAAAGATACTAAGATTAATATCATTGATACCCCTGGTCACGCTGACTTTGGTGGTGAGGTAGAACGTGTTATCAACATGGCTGATGGAGCTATTCTTCTAGTTGATGCTGCAGAAGGTCCTCTTCCTCAAACTAGATTTGTTTTAGAAATGGCTCTTGAGAGAAAACTTAAGGTTATCCTTGTTATTAATAAGATTGATAGGGGTGATGCTATTCCTGGTAGAGTTCTTGCTGATACAGAAGAATTGTTCCTTAACTTAGTAGATGATGAATCCCAATTAGATTTCCCTGTTATTTTTGCTGTAGCCAGAGATGGTAAGGCTTGGGATCAATTACCTGATGATTTTAATGAAAAAGGCTCTTTAATTCCTTTACTTGATGAAATTCTTAAAACAATTCCTAGTCCAGAAGTAGATGCTACAAAGCCTTTTAAAATGCTTGTCTCAAATATTGATTTTGATAGCTACAAGGGTGTTCATGCTGTCGGTAAGATTATGCAAGGAACTGTTAAACCAGGTGACCAACTTAGTATTGTTGAAGAAGATACCTTTATCAAAAACTGTAAAGTTCAATATGTTTTAGCCAGCAATGGTCTAGATAGAGTTGAAGTAGAAGAAGGTATGCCTGGAGATATCGTTGCAATTACTGGTGTTGAAGGTGTGGAAATTGGACAAACACTAACTGATCCTAGTGATCCTCATGGTTATCCAAAAATTAAGATTACTGATCCTACTTTAAGTATTCAAATTGGTCCTAATTCTTCTCCATTCAAAGGAAAAGAAGGAGAATTTTGTACTGCCAGACAACTTGAAGATAGATTACAAAAAGAAAAGAAAATTAATTTAGGTTTAAGAATTGAAAGTAATCCTAATGGAACTGGATATTTAGTATCTGGTCGTGGGGAGCTTCACTTATCTGTTCTGATTGAGAATATGAGAAGAGAAGGTTATGAAATGGAAGTAGGTAAACCTCAAGTTATCTTAAAAGAAATTGATGGAGTAAAGAGTGAACCTATGGAAGAACTTACCGTAGAAATTGATAAAGATTTTGTCGGTATCATTACTGAAGAAATGGGTAAGAGAAGAGCAGAATTACTAGACAGTGTTACAAACGCAAAAGGTACAGCAAGAATGGTTTATAAAGTTTCTAGTAGAAACTTACTTGGTTTCAGAAGTGAAATTATGACAAAAACTAGAGGTAATGGTATCTTTGCTAGTAGGTTCCTTGGTTACTTCCCAGTTGTTGCAGTTATTCCAAAGCTTCGTAATGGAGTTCTAATTGCTACAGAGCAGGGTACAGCTACTGGATACTCAATTGAATCAATTCAAAAGAGAGGTGCTACCTTTGTTGGCCCAGGTGTTGCTGTTTATAACGGGATGATCATTGGTCAAAATACTCGTCAAGAAGATATGGAGATGAATATTTGTAAAGGTAAACAATTAACTAACGTTCGTGCTGCAAGTGCAGACCAAATGTTGAAGATTGCTCCACCTGTAGAATTAAGTCTTGAACAGTCATTAGATTTCATTGAAGACGATGAACTTCTTGAGGTTACACCACAAAATCTTAGATTAAGAAAAAAGATTTTAGACAAGAACTTAAGACATAAAGCTAAAAAAAATAGCTAATTCTCTTTAAATAGATTTCTTATCTTTTAATTATTGTTATTCACTAAATATATATAATATTTATATATAAATTGAGTGTGGTACAATTGTCTCTCTCAATATTAAGTATTTCATAGGGATGGGGACAAGCATTAAGCTTGTATTTTTGCGTATAATGAACTTAGTTTGTACTGTTTTCATTAAGTTAGAGAAGAAAAATAAAAATGTTTAAAGTATATAAAACTTACTACCAGTTTCTATTTGCATACAAAAGACAATTTGTCGTATTTGTATTCTTTTTAGTGGGTTTGGGTTTTTTTGAAAGTATTCAACCTTATTTTTATAAGTTATTTATTGATGCTATCCCTAGTGGAGATTTTTCAGTTCTACTTAATATTCTCTTTGCATATGTAGGAGTTAGAGTTCTGAAGTTAGTTTTTGATGTTATTACCTATTTCACTGGGGATAATATTCTACTTAGATCAGCCCGTGATGCCAGACTTAAAGTTTTTAGAAAGATTCAAGATTTAGATTTTGCTTTCCATTTAACTAAGAGCACTGGATCAATGATTAGTTCGATTAAGCGTGGTGATGGGGCCTTTTTTGGAACTTTTCATATTCTAAATATCCATTTGATGAGAGTTTTAATTAACTTCATTGTAGTTTTCTTCTTTTTACTTAGAGCTGATATTATGATTGGTTTAATCATGTTTGGTGCTTTTGGAATTAACTTTGTGATTGCAATGTATTTAATTAGAAACAATATCGGAGCTAGAAAAGCATTTAATAAAGCTGAAGATAATACATCTGCTGTTATTGTTGATAATTTACTTAATTTTGAAACAGTTAAGTTATTTGCAAAAGAAGATAAAGAGTTATCAAGATTAAAGAATGTATTTAAACCTTGGCTTAATAGACTTTGGGAATATGCTAACTCATTTAGAGTAATTGACATTGTTGTAGGAGGAATTGGTAACATTGGAATATTTGCAGTCCTGCTTTATGGTCTTAATATTTTTTCTCAAGGTAAAATTACAGGCGGTGAGTTTGTGATGATCATTGGGTTTATCAGTACTTTTTACTATCGCTTCTTTGAGTTAGTTTTTGAACTTAGAAACCTAGCTAAGAATCAAACTGATTTACAAAAGTATTTTGAACCTCTTAAACATGAAACTATAGTTAAGGATCCAATAAAGCCAGTTGTTCCAAAAGAAATAAATGGACATATTGAATTTAGAGATTTAAATTTCTCTTATCCAGAGGGTAAGCAAGATGCTTTAGTGGATGTTAATTTAACTATTCAGCCAGGTGAATCAATTGCTTTTGTCGGTCATTCTGGAGCAGGTAAAACAACCATTATGAAGTTAATCATGAGGTTCTTTGATGTAACATCAGGACAAATTTTACTTGATGGAATTGATATTAGAGATATGAGAAAAGATACTCTGAGATCATTTATGGGAGTAGTTCCTCAAGAACCATTGTTATTCAATAATACTATTGAATACAACATTGCTTACGGTGCAGAAAAGGTAACTAAGGAAGAAATTCAATCTGCAGTAAAGATGGCAAACTTGGATGAATTTATTGATTCTATGCCAAATGGTTTACAAACTAATGTGGGTGAAAGAGGTATTAAATTATCTGGTGGTCAGAAACAAAGACTTGCTATTGCTAGAATGATTTTAGCTGATCCAAGAATTATTGTTTTTGACGAAGCTACTTCACAACTTGATTCACAATCAGAAAAAAAGATTCAAGACGCTTTCTGGAAATCATCTAAAGATAAGACTACATTAATTGTTGCTCATAGATTATCAACTGTTGTTAAGGCAGATAAAATTGTGGTGATGGAAGGTGGATCTATTGTAGAAGTAGGAACCCATCAAGAATTACTTAAGAATAAAAACGGCTTATATTCTCATTTCTGGAAATTACAGACGATGGAAGAAGAAAAATAAAAGTACCAAGAGTGAGATTTGAACTCACGACCTTCGGTTTATGAATCCGATGCTCTAACCAACTGAGCTACCTTGGCATGTTTCAAGGGCCTAATTATATCAAATCTTGAGAGAAATATCATACTCAGATAGTTTTTCTATCAAGTCACTAAAATCTATCTTATTTATAGTTTTTAATTCAAAATTAACCTTTTTATTTAGCTCAATTGAATTTTCTTTTCTTGTTTTTGTACTAAGATCACTTTTATCTAATTTATACCTCTTGATTAGGTCTTCAATTCTTTTATCAAAACCAACTATTCCATGGGGAGAAACACACATGTCTGCATAGTCACAGATTCTTGTTTCTATAGATTGGTAGCCATTGTGGCTAATGGCTCTAAAGTCATTATTTTCAATTAAGTGAAGGATTGGTTGTTCATTAACCAGGTTCATCTCTTTTATTATTTTAATTGTAGCTTGATGAGCATCATCACTATATTTTTGGGTAAACTTTTTTTGTACTTTACGCCAGTAATCTTCGCCTAGCTTCATGTGTGGGGAGATAAAATCCTTAAATTTAACAATATTTCCCATGTCATGTAATAAGGCCCATTCAACAATATCCTTCTTATTAATATCTTTGTCTTCCACAGTGTCTGCAAGATGAGAAGCTACTGCAGCTACTTCTAGCATGTGTCTTTGCAGGTTTTTAGGGATCTGGTAGTTATGGTAGATTTGAGAGATTAACACCTCTTTATTCTAAACTATGAAATTAACAAATCTATTACCAGAGCAATATGTAAAGTCTATCTTTCTTGGTAGAGATGAATATTTAGATGAAACATTAGAAAAAGAATTCCCAGATCATCAGGTATTAAGAATGATCCAAACTCATACAGATAAATTTCTTTTCTATGATCAAGAAATAAAAGAAAAGATTAATGGAGAAATAGTCTATATTGAGGACTTAGATGGGGTATTTACAGACCAAAAAGGGGTAGTCTTGGTAGTTAAGGCTGCAGACTGTTTCCCAATCCTTTTCTACCATCCTAGTGGCATTGTTGGAGTTGTCCATGCCGGCAGAAAAGGGACAGAAAATAAGATAATTGAGAAGGTAACCAAGTACTTTAAAGAAGAGAAGAAATTAGATAAAGGTTGGATAGTTTGGCTTGGTCCCAGGATATGTAAAGACTGTTATCAGATTGATAGAGATACAGATGAGCATTATGATCTCAGAGCAAAGAATGTAGAGCAAATTCAAGAAGTACTTAATGGAGAGCATAATTATGCTCTAGACTGTGAGATGTGTACTGCTCATCAAAATGATTGGTTTTATTCTTATAGAAAAGAGGGTAGTGGAGTGAAGATGAATTATGGGTTAGTGGCTTTGAAATAAAATTTAAGATTCTATTTACTAAAATTACCCTCATCCAAAATAACTAACTTAGGCTCATTTATTCCATAAAGGAAATACTCTATTTCTGGATGATTGGTTTTACTTTCAGCTTTCTTTGTTGATTTAAATAGCATTGTTTTGTTTTCTGGATAATAGTTTAAAAACTCAAAAGACTTCCCTGCTGTTTCAAGAGAAACCATTTGGACAAGACTCTCTGCTTCAGATTGGGTATTAAGGTCTAGACTATAAAATCTAGTTTCATTATCAGTAATATCATCAATATTTTTATATCCGACCATATTTAATGTTTCATCATAAAAGAATTGGGAAATATTTAACGCTTTTTTATCTGGTCCATAACTCATGATGGTTGGGAATTCACCAATTACTTCTCTACTTTTTAAATCATAAAGAGTAATCATATATCCATCAGGAGTCTGATGAGGGAAAGCAATCTTTCCATCAATTGCCTGGTATGAACTGACTAATGTTTTTCCTTGATGTTGAATGTTTGAAATAGAGAAGGTTTCTGAACCATCAATGTTATCAATTAATTTAAGATCCCATGTTTTGTAGTCATTAGTACTGGCAATCAATAATTGTTCATTATTTGTAAAATTAATGAATTGGTTGTATTGATAGCCATTTTCAATATTAGAGATTTGTTGATCCATTTTTTCTTGGTGGTTTAAATCTTTGTCTAAAGAAACAATGTATTGTTCATCATTAGGAACTTCTTTTAAGGATTTAAGGAAGGTTTTAGGATTTAGTAACTTCTTGTATGAAAGAGAAGAGTAATCTTGATTTACGACAACTTGTTTTACAGAAATAAATATTAAAAGAATTAAAGTAACTGCAAATAATAAGGTATGTAATAAATTCTTTTTGTTCATCTTGATTATTGTATAATGATTTTTATGGTTTCCCTAATAAAAAAACTTCTTGATAAAGATTTGTTAATTATTATAGCAATGTGGCTATTAATTATGATTGGAGTAGCCCTGAGAGCTCATAAAGGGGACACTTTTCCTATTAGTAACAATGATGATGGTCTTATCTATACTTGGGCGGGAACAGGCCAATACAATAACTTAACTAATTTTGCCAGTTTAACTATTTTTGATGAAGGTAATGAATATTTACTGTGGAGATCACAGTATAAGAACTTTATTCCTCACCAAGAATTTGGAATGAAGATTACCAGACCATGGTTTGATCATCCTCCATTAGGTGTTTTATTAATTGGGACAATTCCTCACTTTTTAGGATATGACAACATTGAGCAGATTCCTCACATGGTAATTAGGTTTTCTGCAATTTTAGCCTCAGTGTTTACAATGTGGTTTACATTTGAATTAGCAAAGAAATTATTTAATCAAAAGGTTGCTTTTTTATCTTTAATTTTTTTAGCAACAATTCCCTACTTTGTTTTTGCTCAGAGACAGGCATATTTGGAAAATTATCTTAATCCAGTTTTCTTGGGATCTTTATTATTACTACTTAAATATTTAGAAAAGAAGAAAACTAAATACTTTATTGGATCATTAATTTTAGCTTTGTTAATGGGCTGGATGAAAATTGTTGGTTTTGCTATTCCTTTTATGTTGGCTGTTTGGTTAATGAAGAAAAAAGACTTTAAACACGCTTTTATCATGATTGGAACAAATATTGCTTCAATCATTGGTTACGGGATTTATGGTTTTACGATTAATAAAGATGCTTTCTTACAATTGATCTCAAATCAAGGAGAAAGAGGAGCTTTTATGAGTTCTTTTTTCAAAGCGATGACTAAGATTGAAATATATCAGTTGTTTGATAGTGGTTGGTATGTCTTAGGACTAGTGATGGCAATTGTGATTATGCTGGGATTAACATCACATAAGAAGAAAACAGAAGGGGAAGAGATTTATAGTTGGTTCTTTTTAGCATGGCTAATTGTATTATTTATTCTTTCTGGAAAATTTAATAATTCACCTTGGTATAGATATCCACTGATTCCTTTTATGTCTATTTCTATTGGTTATTTTGTCAATACAGTTCTCAAAACAAAAGATATGTTTAGAGCTGGAGTATTATTCTTACTTGGTTTAACAGGTATGGATTTAATTGGTTTGGAAGTTAATTCAACTTTAGTTAGATTGGCCACAGTTGGTTTCTTTGGAGTTTTAGTTTTAGATTATATTTTTAAGCATGATTTAACCAAAAAGTTGAGCGGAGTAATGATCAAGTTATTTGTAGCTTCATTAATCTTACTTAATGTTTTAGTGGTTCTTAAGTACTACTCAGCCTCATACTGTAATGAGAATTTACATTGTTTGACTCCTACTAAGGTTATTTTGAAAGATTAATGAAATATTTAGCTGATATTTTGCATAATAGTTATAAACTAAGTTAAGTATCATGCTTGAATTAACTATATGACCATGTTAGCATGGTCATATATGAGCCAAACAATTTCAAAATCACAATTTAAACCTCAGGTACTTGAGTATTTTAGAATGGTTGAAAAAAGTAAAAAGCCTTTGATTATTACCCATGATGGTAAGCCAACTATTAAGATCTCTGCATATAGTGAGGATACAGATTCTGATTTAGCTCAACTTAAATCTTCTGTAGTTTCATATATTCAACCCACTAAGCCGGTCGGAACAGATGAGTGGGAAGCGCTACAATGATAGTTTTAGACACACATGCATTAATCTGGTGGGTTAATGATAATGGAGAACTTTCAGCAAAAGCACATAAAGTTATTAAACAAGCTCAAGATAAAAATGCTATTTATATTTCTGCTATTAGCCTTTGGGAAATAGCAATGTTAGTTAAAAAAGGTAGACTTAAATTATCTATGGATGTAGAGACATGGATTAATAAAGTGTTGTCTTTACCAATGCTTAATTGTATTGATATTAACCCTGAAATAGCAATTAGATCGGTAAATTTACCTGACTTTATCCATCCAGATCCAGCAGATAGGATGATTATTGCTACGTCTTTAAATAAAGGAATGAAATTAGTTAGCAAAGATGAAAAGATTTTAAAATATAAAAATATAGAGACTATTTGGTGAATGAATTAGTTTTAGACCTATAACTATTAACTATTGACAAAACTAATGTCTTTTGATATACTTGTATTTAGTTTGAAGAATAAGTTTTAGTACGAGGAATGGTATGAAAGAGTTAACATTTGATAACATTCTGCGTCTAGCCAATCATCTAGACGCGTTGGGATATGAAACCGATGTGTATTTGAATAAGATTTATCTGGGGAACAATTCTATTATAGAATGTGGAGATAGATTTGAAGTAACAACACTAAATGTGATTGTTTCCCCTAAGAATAAACCAAACAAAAAAGTTATTTACTAAATTTTAATATTAGTAGATAACAAAACAAATCCCAGCTTCTAAACTGGGATTTGCCATTTTTATAACACTTTTTTCTAAATAAACTACATCATCCCCGGCATACCACCCATTGGAGGCATAGCTGGTTTATCTCCCTCAGGAGCGTCTGTAATTAGACATTCTGTAGTAAGAATCATAGAAGCTACACTTGCCGCATTTTTAAGTGCTTCAATAGCTACTTTAGCTGGTTCTATGATCCCTGCCTTTAATAAATCTTCATTTTGATTAGTTAAAGCATTGAAACCATAGTTTGGATTAGATTGTTCTCTGATTTGTCCAACTATCCAACCAGCATCTTCTCCAGAGTTCTCAGCTAGTTTTCTAAGAGGTTTGTCTAAAACTGACTTAATCAAATCAATTCCAGCCTGTTCATCTCTATTTGTACTCTTTAATTTCTCTAAAGCTTTTTCTGCTCTGAGTAAGGTGATTCCACCACCTGGAATAACACCGACATATTCTTCATCAAGAGCAGACTTTGTTGCAGCTACTGCATCAATGACTCTTTCTTTGAGGTTTTTCATCTCTACTTCTGTAGAAGCACCGACTTGAATAACAGCTACTCCACCTGTAAGTTTAGCTTTTCTTTCGTTGAACTTTTCAATATCAAACTCTGATTGTGAGTCTTTGATCAGAGCATCAATTTGTGAAACTCTTCCTGCAACATCAGCTTTCTTTCCTTTTCCACCAACAATTCTAGTAAAGTCTTTACCAGATTTAACCATATCAGCTCTTCCGAGGTCTTCTATACTAGCTTCTTTGAGATCCATACCCTTATCTG
>JAOUMD010000040.1 GCA_029881675.1 Minisyncoccota bacterium
TTAATTGGAATTAAGAATGGAATTCATCCTAAAAGTTTAAAAGCTTACGTAAAAGATTATATTAACCATAAAAAATCTTTAAAGTATAAATAATTGAATTAATAGTAATTCTAATTCTATGTATACTAATAATATGGAAACAAAAAGAACCAGAACCAGTAAAGGCTCTTTTAGAGCAGTAAGAAGAGATACAAAAGTATCTACAGTAGAAAAAAAATACGGAGTAGATCTTGGAGTTAGATCAGATATGAAACTTGGTAATTACTTAAGTAAGCAAGGTTATTCCTCTCTCTCTAGTATGCTCAGAAATAAAAAATGAGTAATTTTCAGTTTATATCTGATACAAAGTTAAGAAGTAATGTTGATAAGGCTTTTGACTTTGTAGTTCATTTAGTTTTGCTTACTGAAACTTCTCAATCTAATACCAGAGAAGAAAAACTAGTAAATAATTTTTATAGAAAAACGATTATTTTATATACTGCTTCAATTGTTGAGGCAATATTAGTTTGGAAATTAGGTAAATACTTGAAAGAAAATAATCAGAAAATCAAAGGAGAATGGAAATATAAAAATTGGAGAAAGATATGTATAGATGAATCTGGTGATGAAGTAGGTGCCTCAAGTAGATTGAAGGAAGAAATTACTATTCATGATTTAGACTTTAGCAGAGTAATACAGAAATGTAAGAAACACGAAATTATAAATACAAGTTCTCTTGAAAATGAAGTAGATGAATTAAGGAAAGTTAGAAACAATATACATATTGGTGGATTAGAAAAAATTGAATCAACATATACAAAAGAAAGAGTGGAAAATTTTTTTGAAATTGCAGGCAAAGTAAAAAAAAGAATTATATTTTTAGAGAAAGGATAAGTTATAAGTTCTCACCTGAGATAAGCGTTCCAACTTCATTCCACACGCCCCGGTTGAATTATTCCTTCAACTCCCACACCTGCAAACAAGGAGCACTGTCTGGTCTGCACCATTCTTCAAGAAGAACTCTATTTTCATATCCTACTAATTCCATTCTATTTGAATTAACAACCAATAAAGTACGATCAAATTCTTTAGCTCTATCTAAAAACTTTTCTGAAATTTCTTTTACTGGGTAACCAACTCCATCTACATATAAGTTTGTCACATCATGACCATGCATATACATTAATATCGCGTCAGGTAATGTCCCAAAATATCCTTCTGTAGCTACAGCAATTTTCTCTGTCTTTGCCATATCTTCAATCATAACTACTGCCTCTTTAATTCCATGTCCAGATGACCACTTATATAAGTACTGTTCTTTGTCTGCACTGACAAATGGGGTAGAGTCACTATCAAAAATTGATTGATACATATATACACCAGAAGCTCCAACAATATTTGCAAACATTAATATTAAGATCAATTGCCCACCAATTTTTTTAAATTGATTCTTTTGTTTCTCTAAATGAACATAGAAATTCTCAAAAGATAAAGTTGCAGAAAGAGTAAAAAGCAAACTAGCTGACATTAAGTAACGTGGGTAAACAACCTTACCCATTAACATCATTGGGGCAAGAAATATTAAACCCAAAAGTAATAACAGATGATGTGTCTTTTTATTTCTTGGAGAAAATAGTGCTGCAATAACTAAAGCAATTAAAGGCACTGTTAAATAATTAACAAAGTAATTAAGGTAGTTAGGCAAACTAATAATAGTTTCTTTCCAAGCTCCTCCTAATACTTCACTTAAAGGATATAAAAAGTCTCCGCCTCTTGAAAAAAGTTGTCCAAAGGCAGGATGTAGTTTAAGTAAGACAAATAAGAAAAGTCCAATTACAACACCTACTGCAACTTTAAGAGAAGCTACAAACCATTTTTCAAAGTTTAACTTATCCGCAAATAGGGCAGACAAACCTAATGCAGGCACAAATAAAATAGCAGGCAGTTTGGTAAGCATTGCTAAGCCAAAACTAACTCCAGTAAAGATAGTCCATTTAATATCTGCTTTAGTAAATTTAAACTTTAAAACTTTGCTTAACTTATTCTTTCCTTGTCCTAACTTAATTGCTCCTCCCATTGCTAATGATAACCAGAGAGTCATCATTCCATCCATTAATGCCATTCGATGATGGAAGTACCAGAAAGGTAGTATTGCTGTAAAAAACATTCCTAAGTATTGAGTTTTTTTCTTACCACCCAATAACTTAATTAGCCAACCCATGGTAAAGACTTGTCCCAAACCAACTAAAACTGAAACAAGTCTGGCTGCATATAGTTGATCAGAGAATAAATATTGAAAAGGAAGTAAAGACCAAATAAAGAGTGGAGTCTTACCATCATTAAGAGGGAAGAGTGCATAACGAGCCGGCTCATCCATAATAAGCTGTGCCCATCTTACATATATAGATTCATCAGCAAAGACAGGCAACGAAGTTAAACCTGACAAATGAGTCACAAAATAAAAGGCAATAATACCAATAATAATAGGTGAAAACTTTTTCATTACTTCTAGTTTACCACTTTGTGATTACTTAATCTCTTCCTTACCCATATAAGGCTGAAGAACCTCAGGAACTCTAATTGTTCCTTCAGCAGTTTGATAGTTCTCAATAATAGCAGCTAGCATTCTTGGAGAAGCAGCCATTGTATTATTTAATGTATAAACATGCTTTAAACTACCATCTTTAGCTTGATATCTAATATTAAGTCTTCTTGACTGAAAATCATTAAAATAACTAGCAGAGTGAGTCTCGCGGTACTTTTCTTGTGAAGGGAACCAGGTTTCAATATCATATTTTTTTCTTTGACCAGCACCCATATCACCGGTACACATCGCAAGGACTTGATAACTAAGACCTAAGTCAGTCAATAGTTGTTCACTTAGCCCAGCCATCTTGTCATGCCATTTTCTTGTCTCTTCTTCATCCGCAACTGTATAAACAACTTGCTCCACTTTATTAAATTGATGAACTCTAACTATTCCAGCTGTATCTTTACCATGTGCTCCGATTTCTCTTCTGAAACATGGACTAACTCCAGCAATTTGAATCGGTAAATCTTTTTCAGCCAAAGTTTCACCCATATAATATGCAGTCAAAGAAACTTCTGCAGTTCCAGTCAAAATTTGACCATCTTGAGTCTTGTAATGATCTTCAGCACCCCATGGGAAGTATCCAGTCCCAACCATTGCTTCTTTATTTACCATAACTGGAACAGTCATTGGAGTAAAACCTTCTTGAACAAGTAAATCCATGGCATAGCGAAGTAATGCTTGTTCTAATAAGAAACCATCACCTTTTAAGTAATATGCTCTAAAACCAGCAATTCTTACTGCTCGCTTAGTATCTAAGATGTCTAACTTTTCCATTAGTTCATGATGGGGTAGCGGGTTGAAATCAAAGTTTGGTTTGTCACCAATGGTTCTAATAATTTCATTACCACTCTCATCAGGACCTACTGGAGTATCATCGGCAGGAACATTAGGCACTTGAAGCATTAAATCCAAATACTGTTCTTCTAAGTCTTTGAAAGTTGGCTCTATTTCTTTAAGTTGTGTTTTAACTTTCTTACCATGAGCAACTAAATCAGCATCAGGCCTTCCACCTCCATGGACCTGCTCCTTAATCTTCTTTGCATTAGAGTTACTCTCAGCTCTAAATTTTTCTACCTTAACTAAGAGATCTCTTCTTTTCTCATCAACTTTGATTAACTTATCAATGATCTTGTCATCTAAGTTTTTATTAACACAGGCAGTTTTTACAACATCTGCATTTTCTCTAATGTATTGAATATCTAACATTTTATTTCTCCTTTATTGTCTAACTATATTCTAACTATATAAATACAAAAAATCCTCTCACAAACACCATAACTGATGTTTATAAGAGGACCTTCTTTAGGCGGTACCACCTCGTATTTACTTATTCCTGCTATTACGGGCTTACCCGGCTTAGTTATTACCCTAAGCAACTTGGTGAGGGCTAGTCACCTTAACGTTTTTATTAACTATATTTTATCACACAAATATTTATTTTTTATTCAACTTCTCAAAAACCTCTAAAGTTCCGACATCATGATAGTAACCATCTTTAATCTGATATGCAAAAGTAGGCACTTTGCCAATTAAGTAGGGAACAATCGCTCCTGGAGAATCTAAGTTATTTTTAGGGTCAGTCGCATACTCTATTATTAAAGGTAAAACTTCTTTTGGGTAAATATAGATAGGTACAGACTGAAAAGTTGATTTAGGTTCTTTTGGTTTTTCTTCAAAACTAACTAACTTATCTCCATCTAGCTCTGCACATCCTAACTTTTCTCTAATGATCTCTTTATCTCCTGCATCAAAAACTACATTAATAAAACCATGATGATTATTATAAAAATGTAATAGCTTTTCAAAGTCCAAAGAAACTAATGTATCAGAAGGTAGCACTAATAAATCTTCGTCCATGCCAATTGATTCCAAAGCTAAAATTAAATCTCCAATTGCTCCCAAACGATTTTTTTCATCACTAACACCATTGTTGATCACTTCAATCTTTTTCTCACTTGCAAGTGAGTCAAGAAATCTACTAAAATGATGATAACAAACTTTATTAGTGACTAATGTAAAGTCCTGAAAATCACGGACATTAGTTATTTTTTTCAAAATACCCAAAATTATTTCTTCACCCTTAATCTTTAAAAGACCCTTTGGAAAGTTGTTTGTAAGTGGTTTTAGCCTGGTAGAAAAACCGGCTGCAAGGATTAATACATTCATAATCTATAGTATACAATGCTGTGGAAAACCGTAAATACGCCATAAATACTTATCGGACACTGGCAGAATGTAAGATAAATTGCTAACAAGATGTTCAATGAATAAAGCTTGACAGACTAATCTTTACTCGAGGAATGTTAAACCATACATCAGTATGATCCCAATCATAAAAACAATGAAAGATAATATAGCTTTGGCCATATTTTCTTCTTTTCTAATCTCTGGAAGAAGATCTGAGGCTGCAATGTAGATAAATCCACCAGCTGCAATTGGCAACATGTATGAAGATAAATTATCTATCTGACCAGATAAGAAGTAGGCAAGTAAGGCTCCAACCAAAGCAGTTAAGGCTGTAAAGAAGTTAAAAAATACTGCCTTCTTCTTGCTGAAACCAGCTCTAATTAAAACTCCAAAATCTCCAATCTCTTGTGGGAGTTCATGCATCGCAATTGCAAAGCTAGTTACTACTCCGAGTCTAATATCAGTCACAAAAGCAGAAGCAATCACCATCCCATCCATAAAGTTATGAATACCATCTCCAATCAAATTCATATATCCAAAACTATGAACTTTACAATCATCATGATGACAATGGCGCCAATGTAAAACTCTTTCTACAATATAGAAAAAAATGAATGAGAAGAGGACAATCATGAAAAGTAATTCAGACTCAATGGTCTCACTAGCTTCAGGTAAAAGATGAAGAAATGTTCCACCCATTAAAGTACCTGCAGACAATGAAATAAGTAACATCACAATCTTGTGAACCAGCTTACGTTTAGCAAACATAAATAACAAACCAACCATAGAAAGTAAGCTAATTAGAAATGTACTGGCAAGAATATATAGAAGAGTCATAGTTGTATTATAACTTAGTTGGCAAGGATAACCTATTTGTCATTTTAAAACAGAATTAACTCCTTAAATCCTTACTTTAGGTATATTTAATGCAGGCCTTTCAATAGAAAATACATCACTCTTAACTGACCTAACATCTGCAACAGTGTAAAAAGCTCCTGGATTAAAAGTTTTTACTATTTCTAACCACTTATCAAAATGAGATCTTTTAATTGTGCAATAAACAACAGAGATCTTGCCACTATTTCCAGTTGCTTTATTTTGAATAAAACCAAAACCATTTTCTCTTAATGTTTTTATCAAAACTTTTGAATCTCGCTTTGTAATCAAACGGATAGAAAGATAGCCAATTGCTATTTTTTCTTCCATCCACATTCCTACGTAGTTACCCATGGCAAATCCCAAAGCATATCCCAGAACGTTTTCTACCTTATCTAAATTCTCCATTACAAATCCCATCGCCATAAGCCAAATTAATATCTCAACAAAAGCAATTATTGGCACAATATGTTTATAACCTTTTGCCGTTAACATAACCCTAACTGTTCCTAAAGAAACATCAAAGGTCCTAGCTAAAAAAATCATCAGAAATGAAATAAGTTGCGGTGGATAAAAAAACATAAAACTCCCAAAAAAATAATACCCAACTCCTTTGGTTGGTTTAACTAATAATAAATTTAAAAAAATAATG
>JAOUMD010000008.1 GCA_029881675.1 Minisyncoccota bacterium
TGATGTCAGCGAGTGACATCAACTGTATTATATCTCGTCATATACAAATTTCTCACCCCCAAAAAAGGTTAATATAAAATGCTATAATCAATTTATGAAGAGGAATAAATACTGGTTTAAATCAAAAAGGTTTGGATGGGGGTTTGTCCCTATTTCATGGGAAGGTTGGTTATCAGTTGCTCTATTATTAGGGCTTATCTATTTGGTTGCATATCTAAATGGCATCTTTGAAGAGCCTGTCACCACAAAACAAATACTTTCATACCTTTTTGATGTATTCCTAATTATCTTAATTTCACTGCCATACCATCAGAAAAGATCTAGAGATAAAATTAGATGGCGATGGGGAAAATAGAGTAGAGCCTTAATTTTCAGTAACTGATTCTTCTGTGATTGGCCTCACTACGAGTTCAGCAGAGTAACTTAACATTCCTGTTTTTAAATTCAATTTATACAGTGACTCCTCGTATACTTCTTCAGTTTTTTTCAGGTTAATCCAATCTGTAGCTCCATCATAATCAATGTCTAAAGTAAGGGTAAGATAATCTCCAGATGATTTCTTCCTAACAGTTTGAATCTTTTCATCTTCATGTCTTAAAGAGATCATATATTGAATATAGGCAACCATCTCCTCTTCATTTAGACCTTCAATCACCATATAACCCAACTCATATTCTGGGATATATCCATCTTCACTAATAGATATAATTGGAATAATTCTTCCACCAGGGTTAAAGACTTCACATTTATGAATTCTCATTAAATCAACATATGGACCAGCTGTAGTTGGGTATTCATAGTAATAATTCCTCTCACGTTCTCCTAAGTTTTCTCTATATGCTCCTTGTGCCTTCTTATCCTTAATCCATTGATCTTCTCTCACAGTTGCAGGTTTCACTTCCATAACCTGCTGGTTTTTAGTTCCAACGTACTCAGTATAAAGTTTTCTTGCTTGCTTAATATCATCAGCACAAAATTGTTGTCTTTTCTCAATATGATAAATTCTTTCTGGTTCTTCATAAAAAAGTTCTTCAGCACTTATATCTACCTCATATGTCTCTGGGACAATTTCATTTATTTCATCAAGAACTATTTCTTCACCCTCATCTAAGTTAGGATCAACTACAGGTTTCTGAGAATATAATCTCAGGAAAGTACTAATAATCATTAAAAGTACAAATAATACAAAAAAAGTTACGCCCAAATTCATTAAGTTTATTTTTTTCTTTTCTGAAGTTTGAGAGATGTTTTCTTGAGACTCAACAGACTGATCCAATTGATGTTCAGGAAGCCTACTTTTACCTTGCTTTGGGTGATTATTAAATTCCATACAATTAATTTTATCTTTTTTTCTTATACAAAACCATCCACACAGCAAAGAAGAATAGTTCAATTAAAATATTAACAAATGCTAAAGTAGATTGAACAACCGCCTCATTAGCTTGTGAGAATAGTTTATTTACTATAACTATCATCAATTCTGAGATAGGGTAGTGGATTAATAAGCTAAGTATAATTATTAAAGAAACAATTTTATAATTCTTCTTAATAAACAAAATACTCAGCTTGAATGTTTCCAGGATACCTTTCTTCGCCTTTACTAAAATTACTACAAAAAGATGGAATAAAGAAAAATAGACAACTGCCAAAGGTAAGAAAACAAGCATTCTAATTAATTCAATTGACGAAGGTTCTGAAATAAGTCCTAAAATATTCACTAAGACATAAACTAATAAATTAGAAATAAGTGAAAAAACTATACCAAGTACAAATAAGAACACGGTAACAAAAAGAAACTTCTTAAAATAATAAAATAATAGATTTGGTGTTTTAATGTATTGAGGACTCTTATCTTTATCCACACTGTCTAAAAACTCTACTTTAAGAGCTGGTAAACTAACTGTTAAGACCATCAAGATCAACGAAGCTTTTCCTCTTACTGCAGGCTCTAGAAAATTCTCAATTAAAATACCAAGAAGAACAAATACATAAAAGAAAAACCAAAGAAACGGGCTTTTTGAAACTAACTTAAAACTACTCTTGATAAGATTAATTAATTCATTTTTTAACTTCATATATTCATTATAGACCATCAGCTCCATTTTGCTTACAATAGGATTATGGCCAAGAAGAAAAGAAAGAAAAACTCAAAGAAAAAATCTTTGAAAGAGTTCTTATTCCAGTCCTTTTTTGTTGAACAACAACAGGAATTTTTTAACGTTCATTGTTATACTAGGATCTGGATTCCAATTTTAATTGTTGTAATTTTATTCTTTTTAAGCCTTGTTTTATTCCAGTCATATCAGATCTATTACAGCCCTATTTATTAATTAATTAGTTGCCCCTAAAAAGAAATTTATATTATTCATCACAATAATCAAATAAAATATATTTGATGCAAGTAAGATCCTTTCTGCGGATTTAGAATCACCATATTTTTTACTTACTTGATCAAGAACAAAAAGAGTAGATGCTACATATATAGCTTTGGTAATTATCATTGCTACATCACTTTCTACGATCTCTTGAGCAAGAGGATTTCCCTCAACACCCCCTTTATCTAAAGATATTCTAGTAGAAAGGATATCAGCAGCATTGATAAGCATAAAAGCCGCAACGCTTAAGAAATAACGCTTAGAATATATCTCTGATCGTAAACTTCCTTTTTGTTCAATTTTTTCCATCTTAACCATATATTATAAACTATCTATATCAAACCATAAAAAAACGTCCTATCAATGATAAGACGTTTCTTTTTTATATTATTAAATATTTAAGTTTAATATTAATTTTATGCTTACTCAATAAATGTTAATGCAACACCAACCTTATCTGCACGACCTGTTCTACCAATACGGTGGATATAGTCCTCACGAGATTCTGGTAGATCATAGTTAATAACGTGTGTAACATCATTAATATCTAATCCACGAGCGATCACGTCAGTAGCAATTAAAGCTTGTACTTGATCATTTCTAAATTGCTGTAAAGCTCTTTGTCTTTGACCTTGTGATTTATTACCATGAATAGCATTTACCTTAAGACCTCTATCTTGAAGTTCTCTAGTAATTTTTTCTGCACCTCTTTTGGTACGACCAAATACTAAAACTTTATCAAAATTTTCTGTTCTTAAAAGATCATGTAAAACATCAATCTTTGATCTGCCTTTAATTTTAACAATTTCTTGTTGAACGTTTGCAGATGTATCACCAGTTTTAACTGAGATGGAGATTGGGTCTACTAAGAAACCTTTCATGATTTGTCTTACTCTGTCAGTCATAGTGGCTGAGAAGAATAATGATTGTCTATCACGTGGTAAGGCATCAATGATTTCTCTAATTTCGTGCACAAAGCCCATATCTAACATACGGTCTACTTCGTCTAAAACTATATTAGTGAATTCATGGAATTTGAGTTTTCCTCTTTGGTTAAGGTCTTTGATTCTTCCTGGAGTTCCTATTACAAAATGTTGTCCTCTTCTTAAAGAATCGATTTGACGACCTATTGAAGATCCTCCGATAACCAAGGTTGAGAAAACTCTCATACCTTCTGAAAATGATCTTAATTCATCCTTAACTTGGAGAGCGAGCTCTCTAGTAGGGGCAATAATTAATACCTTTTCATTACTGTTGTTTATAACTTTATCAAGTAAAGGAATTAAAAAGGCTGCTGTTTTACCAGTACCAGTGTTTGCAATACCAACAACGTCTCTTCCTTCAACAATGTGAGGGATGATTTGATCTTGGATTGGAGTAGGGGTTACATAACCTCTAGCTGCAATATTTTCTTTTACTTTATCAGAAATATCAAAATCATTAAATTGATGAGTTGCTTGATATTCTTCTTTTTCTACTATTTCTGGTTTATTTAACCCAGCTTGAATAATCATTCTTGTTGGATCAAAAGTAGCTTGGTTGAAGCCTCCACGACCTCCACGGCCACGGTTACCACAACCACGGTTACCAAAACTAGAACCACCGCGAGAAGAAAAACTTCTTCCACCACCGGAATTTCTAGAACGGAAATTAGAGCCTCCGCTGCGGCTATTAGAATTAGAAAATGAGCGATTTGAATTTCGCATAATATACTTCTTTCTTTAATAAATAACGTAGGTTAAAGACAAGAAGCAGATACGATTAAGGGAAATGTGTATATTCTCAAAAATTAAGATTCGTGCTTAAACCCAGGTTGAGAGATATAGTTATCAATCAACAGGGTGGTAGTATAGCATAAATTGAAATAGATAGCAAGTTATAGGATAAAACATATCAAAATATAACAAGTAAACTATACTATAGTTACAGAACTGTACTGGTAAGATCTTGTTCTTTTTGATCAAAAACCACTCTATAATAGTTATTAACTATGCATTCTGAAAGTTTAATTATTAGCACCATTTTTATTGCTTTGTTCTTGATGCTGACAGCATTGATTCTCAGTATCTCCAAGAAAATAAAGTTTCCTTATACAGTTGCCCTTCTCATTGTCGGATTTGTTGTCCAATTTCTATTTAAGTACTTTCATCTTGAAACTCATCTAGAAATTTCATCTGATCTTATCTACTTTGTTTTATTACCAATTCTTTTATATGAGTCTGCCTTTCATATTAATTTCCATCAATTTAAGCTTCAATTTAAATCAATTACTTTCTTAGCCACCTTTGGACTACTTGTCGCTATTACTACTGTGGCAGGGCTTCTGAGCCAGTTTATTGGGCTTGGATTCTGGCATGGATTACTCTTTGGAGCCTTAATTTCTGCTACAGATCCAATCGCTGTCTTAGCTATATTTAAAGAACTAGGTGCCCCCAAAAGACTTTCTCTGATTGCAGAAGGGGAAAGTATGCTCAATGATGCCACCGCAGTTATTATCTTTAGAGTTATCGCTGGTTTTGTAGTTACAGGGAAAACCTTTGCTAGCACAGAAATATTCAAAAGTTTTGCCGACTTCTCCTATGTTTTTATCGGGAGTTTATTCTTTGGCTTTGTTTTGGCCTACCTAACCTCAATGTTTATCTCAAAAATTAAAAATGATGAACTGATAGAAACGACAATGACATTAGCCTTAGCGTTACTTTCATTTCTAATTGCTGAGCATTATTTTGGTCTTTCTGGTGTTATTACAACTGTAGCCGCTGGTATCACCATGGGGAACCTTGGTAGAACCAAGATCTCTATTCCAGTCATTCATTTTATGGAAAAATTCTGGAAATATCTAGGTTTCTTAGCAATTTCTTTAGTCTTCTTTTTTACTGCATTTGACTTAGAATTTAGTATTTTATTCAAACATCCGGAGACAACACTACTCGCTATTTTAAGTGTCTTAATTGCTAGAGCAGTCTCTATCTATATCACTTTCCTTATTACAAATAACTTTAGCTTCTTTAAAAATGAACCAAATGTGCCTCTTAGTTGGCAACATATCTTAAATTGGGGGGGGCTAAGAGGAGTCATACCTTTAGTTTTAGTTTATTCACTACCTGACAGTTATATTTATAAAGAACAATTCCTTGTGTTTACTCTAGCCACCTTTTTATTCACTCTACTTGTTAATGGCCTAACAATTGAAAAACTACTTTTCTTTCTTAAACTTCACCTTCCTAAAAAAGAAGAACAAATCATGCAAGAAGAAGCTGACATTTTTTCAATCCAAAAAGCTCATCAAAAAGTTGACTCACTTCCCAAAGATGAATTCTCACCTACAGTCATTCATGAAGTAATTAGGAAAATGGATCATGAAGAAAAGAAACATAAAGATAAATTAGAAGAACTTGCTATCCCTAAAGATTTTGAACAAAGCCTTCATCTAGAAGTCTTACAAATTGAAAGACAAGCATTAAATCAACTCTTCAATGACCAGCACATTAATGAAGCAGTCTTTTATACTTTCCAAGGAGAGATAGATATGCAACTAGATGCAATAGAATATCCAGACTTATATTATGGAAAAAATTATCAATTAGGAGGTCAAATACCAAGTAAAGAAAGTTTTTATAACGCGCTACATAAAGTAACTAGAAAAATTAAAATTGCCCCATTCCTTAATAGCTATTTTAACAATAGAAAAGATAACATAATTATGGACCGTCTATCCTTATTACAATCTAGAATAGTAACTAGCGGGGAAGTTATCCAATACCTAGAACATATTACCGACTTAACAAAAAACAAACAAATCAATAAAATTATCAAAGAAATAATTTCAGAGCATGAACAGTATAGATTAAAGAATAATTTTCAAATACAAGAGATATCCAGAGAATTTCCTAGACTATATAGGGAATTTGAGACCAAGACTGTTGAGACATTGGCTTGGTTGTAAATTAATGAATGGTTTCACCATCCTTAGGATATAACCAACTCCCAAAACCATTATTATCTTCAAAAGTTCTTGCCTTCATAGATGGTTGATCATCAACATCATTACCGACCACTTCTTTCCTTAACCTTAGATACTCTTTATATATTGCGTCAGAACGTTGCTCTGCAAAAGCTAATAATCCAGCCGCATAGAATAAGTTTACTCTCATCCTTTCTTCTCTTTGATAATTTTCAAAGCTCTCCTGATGTAAATCATTATTTTCATCTGCCATAACACGCATATTATAGGAAATAAAATCAAATTCTGCCTTTAAAACTTTTCTTACCATAGCATCCTGAAGAAACCCTTTGACTGCTTCTGTTTCCAAATTATGCAATAAGAAGTCACCGATATTGCTGTATCCAGCTCTTAAAGCATAAAAGGCTGCTGTTTGAACTACACAAACCTCCATATTATCGGCATATAAAACAATTGGATTGTAATCTAAGTCTTCTTTAAGGATAGTTTCTCTGCCATCTAACATTCCCAGCTTTCCTTCACTTGGCTTTATACCTAAGAAATCATCATCCCAATAAAAATGAACTTTGGGTTCATTATCTACAATACCTTTATTATCTATCTCTTGAGATCGTGCCATAACTTCCTTTCAAAAAAACCACCAGCTAAAATGGCAGGTGGTTCAAACTAATATTATATAAGTTCTTAGAATTTATTTTAACATACCTTTTCGAGATAGCTCTACTTCATCACAAATATTACTCTTGCTTATATTGTGCTAAACCTTCAAGTAGTAATTCTAAACCACCTTGAGCAAATGGTACTGTAGCTTCAATTGGAAAAATAAAAGTAGTTGCATTCTCACCATCATGAACAACTAAAGTTACGTCTGAAGAACCATCATCTTCTTGATTGATAATACAAGCTCCTTCAGCTTCAAAGTTTAATATTTTGGTTGAACATCTGTCACAACGCATTGAATCAGCATGTTGGCAGATGGATCTGGATATTTCTAATTTCATAATAATCTATCATAGTCAATAAAAAGGTATGATTACAAGACCATTTTTCTACATAATAAGTAACCACTTAGTATAAAAGCACCTAAAGCTATTATAATAATAACAGCAAACATATTTCCCCCCATTTATAGAACTTTTTTGCTATAATATAAGATCTATCTAAAACATATATGGAAACAATCATAGTTTTATTACTCATTATTCTAAATGGCGTTTTTGCCATGTCAGAAATAGCAATTGTCTCGGCTCGCAAAACCAAACTTCAATCACAAGCCAACGAAGGCAATGAAAATGCTCAAACAGCCCTAGCGCTTGCTAAATCTCCAAACAGATTTTTATCTACAGTCCAAATTGGCATTACCTTTATTGGAATTTTTGCTGGTGCATTTGGTGGTGGCACCATTGCCATATCACTAGCCAAGCAAATTGATAATATTCCTTTACTTGCTCCATACAGCGAAGTAATTGGCCTATTTTCAGTTGTAGCAGTCATTACATATTTATCATTAGTCATTGGAGAACTAGTTCCAAAAAGAATTGCTCTTAGTAGCCCTGAGAGAACTGCCAGACTTGTGGCTAAACCGATGAACTTTCTTTCTACTATCACTGCCCCTCTCGTCAGTCTATTAACATTTTCAACAGATGTTGCACTAAACATCCTTAATATTGAACCACCTAGTGAACCTGTTGTAACTGATGAAGAAATTAAACTACTTATGAGAGAAGGAACAGAAGTTGGTATTTTTGAAACTACTGAAAAAGATATTGTTGAAAGAACTTTAAGACTAGGGGATAAGAAAATCTACCCAATGTTAACCCCTCGTGGTGAAATTCAATGGCTTAATACCAATCATCCATTTGAAAGCATTAAAAATAGAATTATAAAAGAACCTCATTCATACTTCCCAGTCTGTCGTGATGGTTTAGACAAAGTACTTGGTATTATTCAAACAAAAGACCTATTAGCTGACTTCATGAGTGATAGAAAAATTGATTTAGAGAAATCAATGCACAAGCCTATTTTTGTCCCTGAGACTATGGAAGCCCTAGATGTTCTTGAACTCTTCAAAACTACTGGAATTCACATTGCTCTGGTTGTTGATGAATATGGGAGTGTAATTGGCTTACTCTCTCTCTCAGACATTCTTTCTGAAATTGTCGGAGATATTCCTACTGCAGATGCACTAGAAGAAGAGGACTTCATGAAAAGAGATGATGGCTCATACTTGGTTGATGGACTTGTTCCAATTGATGAATTTAAATCATTTTTCAAAATTAAAAAAATCCCAGGTTTAGAAACTGAAGACTTTCATACTTTAGGTGGCTTTGCCATGGATATGATTGGTCGTATTCCTGTCTCTGGAGACAAGTTTGAACTAGGACAATTTAACTTCGAAGTCGTTGATATGGATGAAAATAGGGTAGACAAAGTAATGGTCACTCCAAAACAGTAATCATCAATCTTCCCATTTATTTTATTCTGTAGTCATTCCATCAAAATCAGCTTCATTATCCATTGCTTCTTTTCTTGTTTCTCTAATAATCTGATCCTTATGATGAGCTGGAGAATAAATTGTGTATAGTTTTAATGCTTCACTATCCGATGTATTAATCACATTATGTTCTGCCCCTGCTGGGACAATTACTGCATCACCATCTCTTACTTGGTAATCACTACCGTCAATAATCACTTTGCCTACTCCTGCCTCAAACCTAAAAAACTGATCATTGTCATGATGAGTTTCCATCCCTATTTCTTCTCTTGGGCGAAGTGACATTAACACTAGCTGACTATGTTTACCAGTGTAAAGAACTTTTCTAAAGTTATTATTATTAATAGTTAGGTTCTCAATATTATCTTTGTATCCTTGCATGAAATTCCTTTCTATTTTGCTGTTATAAATTGATAATACGCGCAAAATAAGAAAAGTTAAATAGTATCAAAGCAAAAAATATATTATACTGATTTTAACCAATGAAAAAGTCATACATCAGCCTTATTTTAATTATTGTCATAATCTCAAGTATTATCTTTTTGCTAATTAATAACCAGAATAAAAAAGTGAATAACCAAATAAAAAGTAATCAAGGAGAAACTATGAAACTAACTAGTAACGCCTTTATTAACCAAGGCAATATTCCCACAAAATATACCTGTGATGGTGAAAATATCAATCCACCCTTACAATTTTCTGAAATTCCAAAAGAAACTAAAAGCTTAGTTCTAATTGTTGATGACCCAGATGCTCCTGTTGGAGATTGGGTTCATTGGTTAGTTTGGAATATAGATCCTAATACAACAGAGCTAGAGGAAAATTCTCTGCCAGGTGGATCAATACAAGGCATAACTGATTTTAAAGAAAATAAATATGGTGGACCATGTCCTCACAGTGGTACTCATCGCTATCAATTTAAGCTTTATGCATTAGACACTACTTTAGACCTTTCTTCTGATACAACCAAAAAAGTACTAGAACAAACTATAGAAGCGCATATTATTGATCAAACAATGTTAGAAGGAGTGTATAAAAGAATTTAAATAAAGAACTATTTAATTAAGCCCTTATTCTTTAAATCTTCAAATATCAAAACATCAACAGGGGAGACCATATCTATTTGTGAATAAGTAAAAAAATCAATCTCTGCAATTTCAGCGGCAGGAGTTAAATCACCTGTAAAGTCTGCTTCATAGCAAGTCATTCTAACAATAGTACCGTCTGGTTTCCCATGGGCTTGAGCTTCAAATACACCATATTTTATAATTGAATCTTCAATAACATTTACAGTTAATTCTTCATTTACTTCTCTAATTAAGGCTTGATGATCTGTCTCACCAGACTCTCTTTTTCCACCTGGAATATACCAAGTATCCTTACCTTTACTCAGGGTAACGAGAATCTTATTATCTTTAATTAATATATAAGCCAGTTTATCTATAAAGTTTTTTTCCATAATTATTTCTTTATATTCCAACTCTCTATATTATATTTATCTGTTTTTAATAACTCTTCTATATCTTGTCTAATTACATCCATATCCATTTTACTCAACGGTTCAAAACCATCATAAAATCCACTAGAACGATCAGGAAGATAAACTGCTTCAGGAAATACTTGCTTTGTAGCATTTTCCGCTCTGCCAAAAATATGGAGGTGTAAAACTGCTCTCTCTCCACGCTTAAAAGCCCAATTACCGAGGTCTTCATAATTAATCTTAACTACTGGGATACCTTGTTTATTCATCCCTTTTTGCATAGCTTCACCAGCTAACATACTAAGCCAGATGAACTCTATAGCTTCTTGCTTAGTAAAATCAGTTCTATCTGAAATTCTTTGCTTATCTTTTGGAAATATTCTAATATGACCACCATCTTCCCTAGACACAAATGGCATGGGATGAATCTCAACTGTAAAGTTTTTTGATTCATAAATTAGTTGATCTTGAATATTTGACATGAAAGTATTGTAACAAATAAAATAAAAATAGAAGTTTGTTGTTTACCTATGATTTTATCCAATAATTAAGATATAAATAAAATATGAAAAGAAATTATGAAAGTAGATCCCCAAAGGTAAGTCCAGAAGTAGCTGTCTCAAGATTTAAACAGATAATGAAAGATATTTATAAAAACTGGGATCTCACATTACCAGATCAACTTTACTTGGCTGATAGTGCAGTTGAGGCAGAAATGGGAGTACCTGGTGTTAGAGTCTATGGTGGGACTAGTGATATAGATATATTAGCACCAGAACCAATTGATCTTGACCAAAAAGAAATTGGAATTTTAGAACAAGAAATTAGAAATTCAGTGGAGGAATCTGGAGTTGATTTTAACTTTGCACCAAAGAATGATTTACTCAACGGAAATGCTTATGATAGAGTCTGTAGACCAATTAATAACTTCAGCTGGTAAATTGTTGTTTATAATTTATAGTGACTCATTATTATCCCTGAATCATATACATTGCTATTAATTAATTTTGTTTTAACTAATTTAGTTTTATTAAATAAACTAATTCCATCGCCTAAGACAACTGGCATTGTAAACAAAATAATCTCATCAATTAAAGATTCTTTTAGAAACTGTTGTACAACATTCGCTCCACCAATCAACCAAACGTTCTTCTTTGAAACAGATTTAGCTTTATCTACTAAATTTGCTAATTCTCCTGAATAAAATTCAATATCTACTCCGCTTGGTTTTTCTAAATCATTACGATTTGTGAGCACAAAAGATTTTCCAGTATATGGATAGGGAATATCAAAATCTAACACTTGTTGATATGTTTTAGATCCTTGGATATCTACATCAATACCATCGATAAAATCATTAAAGCCTAAATCTTCACCAGTATTATTAAATTCATCTAACCATGACACACTTCCATCTTTAGTTGAAATATATCCATCTAAACTTTGAGCAATGTATAAAATTATTTTGGACATAAGAAATAGTATAACAATAAGTATTGTAAACTATAGTCATATGCACATTCATTTTATATGCTCAGGAAATGCTTTTAGAAGTAGATTAGCCGAAGCGTATCTTAAATCAAAAATTAAAAAAACTAACTTAAAAATTAGTTCCAGTGGTATTAATGCAAATAAATATAGTCTAGGGAATGGCCCAATATGTTGGTATTCAATGAAATTGATTGATAAAAACAATATCATTAAATATATGTCTTGGAAAGAAAAACAAACAACAAAAGAAATCATCAATGACGTTGATTTACTGGTAGGGATGAGCGAAGATCACATCAAGTATTGTCAAAAAAAATTAGGATTTGTTGGGAAAACTATTAACTGGAATATCCCAGATTTAAATGAAATGAAAGAATACCAGCTAATTGAAGATAATCAGAATGATTTAAAAATTATTAAGCTTACAGAACAAATATTTGACTTAATTAAAGATAAAAACAAAGATTTAATCAAATGTTTAAAAAACAGTGATGGCTCTGTTGGACTATGTTAAGAACTACTTTAATTATGATTATCATTACAAACAAAAGGCTTTGTCCTACACTTTTCTTTTATAGGGCAGCTACCACAGCATGAGTCATGATCACTCAATTTTTTAACTATAAAAACAATACATAAGATAACAATGAATAAATTTACTTGAGGGGACTTTTGAATTCTATTCGAAACTATTTTATAAAATGATAATATTAAGTTATGACTCAAATCATAGAAAATTCATCAAAAAAACCAAAAGAATCAATTTATAGTGAATATGATAGTGACTATGAAGACTTATCTACAGATGATGCACTCTTAGTAACATATGATGACGATACAGATCTTTATGAAAGAAAGCTTCTCGCAAGACAGGTAGTTGATTGCATAGTAATTGCTCTTTGGGGTAAAACACCAGAAGGTGATAATTTTATCTCTCTTATCCATAAGAGTTCTCCAAGTACCATTGAAAAACTTATGAAACAACATGGGATTGATGTTAGTGGTGCCAAACTTTCATATTTATTAGTTCCTGGTCCAGACTCACAGAAAGATGTTATTACTAAAACTAAAGCAGAGTGTAAAAAACTTTTTGATAAAGAAGAAGCTTCAACTGATAAACCAGATAAAGAGTTTTCTTTTACAATTGAACAGCATGAACGACCATATGATAAATCTTCAGTAGTTATTACTGGCTTACCTAATGATAGAGTTAGTGTAAGAACTATCTGTCCTCGTCCTGATGATATAAGAGAGAAAATGGCAATTGGAGTTGGCAATAGTAAATTGATTAGAGAAAAACAATAAACAGAATCTAATCTGTGATGCCGTACGTGGACGCTATTCGAACCTATTTTGTTAAAACATTTTTCTAGCTCTAGTAAGTACAGACTTCAATTTCCACCTAGCTGCTGTTTTTTCTCTTGTGAAACGATCTTCATGTCCTATCCAATCTGCAGCTGTAGTATCATAGACAAAATCGTCAAAACCAACTCCTAAATCTGGTAACTTATCACACTTTTTTCTTAACTCTTCCAAAAACTTATCTCTACCTCCATCTATTCCATCCCTATTTAACAAACCTATTTCTGTAACAACTGGTGAAACTTCTCTCATCACTAAGTCTAAGTTACCTGTACTGGGTTCTGAGGTTGTTACAATTTTAGTTAAACCCATGTTGATAAGCTGAAGACCTATATTACGTTGCTCTTTTTCACTTAGTCTATCCACTATTGATTCGCTAGTTTTTTCTATCATGAGAATAGTATAACAAATAAGAATTTATTTAGAGAGTGTATTCGTGATGGCACTATTGGACTATGTCAGGAACTACTTAGTACCTTCCACTAATCCCATACTCAGTCGTAACTTCCAATTTAGGATTGTTTAGCTACTCGCAGTGCTAGATCCATATCACCATTTAAAACCCAATTAAACAAATGATCCCTAACTTCTACAAAGAGAGTTTCCTCATTAAGATCAAACGTCCTTTCACAACCGAAGGCTCGTTCACCATTAAGAGTACAACTGCTGTGTACAAAACTATCAGCATCTAGTTTATCGCTTGAGCCTTTATATAGTGTATATCTAATTGAGGCTTTTTCCTGTTCATAAGGAAACTCAACTTCAATGAAGTACTGATCGTCATTGGGGTTGAAATCTGACATTTTAACTGAAGATCCTTCTCCAAAATAGTTATTAACCAAAGCTAATAAAATTGGGAGCAATAATCTTTCAAACATCTGTTTATCATCCAGGTATTTTTCATGCCGTCTAAGCTCATCTTCATCGATCACAACTTCTTTATCATTCAATCTTGCATAAGACTCAACAACGTCACTAAAAGTCATTTTAGATACACGTTCTTGAACTTCCTCTAGCCATTCACTAATTAATAAATCTTCAAACTCAAAAACTGATGTGGAGATCATAATAGCAAAATCATAATCAAATAATGTTCTTATCATGTCAGCAATTACATGCCTAAGACCAGATGACTCAGCGTCTAAAATACCTCCAAAAGACTCATTTTGAATTTTGCCACTTCCAGCAACAGCATGATCCACTGCACTTGCAATAATATCTTCTTTTCTAGCTCTCAATGCTTCTTCACATGGTTCTTTTTCAAATGCCATATTTACCTTTCAAAAAAACCACCTAACACAAAAGGGGACAGGTGGCTTCATTTATTCAAATTTAATTATTGGAATTATATCATACTTACTTGATGCAACAGGTTCTAACCGTCCTACTCGGGTCTATTTTCTCTTGAGGGGATTTCTTGGATGGCGCTATTGGACTATGTCAGGAACGATTTTCTCCTTCATCATGACATACAAATGGTTTAGTTTTACACTTTTCCTTTATTGGACAACTACCACAATAAGATTCATGACTACTCAATTTCTTGAATATCACAAAGACACATATTATTAAGATAGATAAAATCAAAATATTTTCCAACATACTATATAAATCCCAATATCAATCCACCTTGGTACACAATAAAACTAAATACATATGCAGTTGATACTGTCATTAAAATTACAAACCATAAAAACTTTTGTCCAAACTCTTGCCTAATTGCACTTATTACAGCTACACAAGATATTAACAGCAAGTTAAATACCATATATGAATATGCCATCAAAGGGGTCATATCTTGCTTGATTAATTGAGATAGTTTCTTATCTTCTGAGTAATCAGTAATAAATACTCCAGGAACTAGACCTCCAAACACTGCCTTTATTGAATCTATAACAGCCTCATATAATAAAACGCATTGTTTTAATACATTTGGAATAAATCCGTCAGTAAGAGCCTCATTCGTACTTTCAGTTAAATTGGTTTCATAAGCTGTAGCCAAAGAACCAACTACTGCCTCCTTTGCTAGAAACCCAGGAATAACAGATGCTGTGGCCTGCCAGCTATTTCCCCAACCTAGAGGAATAAAAATAGGGGAGACTGATCTAGATGTTACACCAAGAATACTATCTCTGGGACTTACACCATAAGGTAAATTTGATAATGCCCAGATCATCACCACCACAACAGTGATGACAGTCCCAGCTCTCTTAACAAAACCTTTCACCTGAGCGAATGCTGACTTTATCATCACAATCATTGATGGCCATCTGTAAGTTGGTAACTCAATCACAAACTGGGCTGATGCATCTTTATATATAAATCGATTCAATATCCAAGCCCATGAAATAGCAACTAACATCCCTAATAAATACAAGGAAAGCGTTACAAAAACTGCCTGCTTTGGAAAGAATATATATGAAAATAGAATATAAATTGGTAACTTAGCTCCACAAGAAACGAAAGATGTTACCGCAGCTGTCACTTTTCTGTCATTTTTTTTCTCCAAAGTTCTAGTGGAATATATTGCTGGAACATTACATCCCAAACCAATCAATAATGGGATAAAAGCCTTTCCTTGTAAACCAAGTGGTCTCATGAATTTATCCATAATGAAAGCAACTCTCGCAATATAACCACTTTCTTCTAAGAAGCTAATGAAAAAATACAGAAACATCATCAAGGGAACAAAACTTAGTACAGTGCCAACTCCTACTAAAAACCCATCAATTACCAGTGACCCTATGACCTTAGGAACACTAAACGAAGTAAATATGGTAACTATTAATTTGGCAACAAAGCCATTAATGAACTGGTCAATCCAATCAATTAGTGGAGCACTGCCATCAAAAGTTATTTTAAATAATAAAAAGAAAACAATAAAAAAAATTGGAACTGAAACATAATCATTGAGGACTACCTGATCAATCTTATCTGTTACAGAAACTTTATCAGTGGGAACTTTCTTCTCAACTTTATCAACAATAATATCTACAATTGCTCGAGCAGGTAAACTACTTGAAACTTTCGTTGATCGCTTCTTATTTTTAAGAGAACAATTTATTTTTTCTAATAACTTCTCTCTATATTCAGTCTGATTTGCCTCTAAAGAGATGCATTCCACTCCCAAAACTTTTTCTAACTTTCCTAAATCTATTTGTTTACCCAAACCATTTAAGTCATTCCAGAAATTAAAAACCAATAATACTGGAACACCTTCTTTCAGTAACTGAATAGTTAATAAAAGATTTGTACGTAAGTTTGTAGAGTCAATAATGTTGACATATAGATCTGGCTCATGTTCTTCAATATATTCCGTTGTGATCTTTTCATCATCGCTAATTTTGGAAAGATTGTATAAGCCAGGAAGATCAACTAAATGAAATATGTTTTCCTTATATTCAACAAATGCCTCTTTCTTTGCCACAGTTACACCAGGCCAATTACCAATCTTAAACTTTGAGTTTGATAAAGTGTTAATTAAAGTGGTTTTACCAGTGTTTGGATTACCAATAAAGGCAATATTAATTTTTTTCACAATAGCTCTACAAAAATTTTTAAACCCAATCCTTTTGAAATAGAAACTCTTCTGTTATCAACTTTAACTAACAAAGGATCAACCTTATTATTCTTTATAATCTTTATCTTTATTCCTTTATATAAACCAAGAGATTCTAGTTTTTCTTTCAAAAAATTATCTCCAGTAATTTTCTGGATTTGAACTTCAAAATTTTCAGGGATAGTTTCAATTAATTTCATGAATATATCAGAAGATTTTATCACACTATAAATCTAGTAGAGGTTCTAACCGTCCTAACAGGGTATAAATTTACTTGAGGGAAATATTTTGATGCCCGACTAGGACTCGAACCTAGATTGACGGCTTCAAAGGCCGCTGTCCTGCCATTAGACGATCGGGCAATCTCTTACGGAGAGGTATATTCTACCAGATTAAGGCCGTTTGAAAAAGAATGGGTTTATTTACCATCCGTAATAGAGAACAATCATTGAAACAATTAGAGTAATAGTAAGCATTATTCCTACTACAACCACACAAGTATCTTTTTTATAAACTGGTTTTACTTTACTAGATTTATTCTTTTCAGGTGGTGAAGCACAATTATATCTACTGTCATGAAAAACAGAAACTAACAGAGGAATAAAAAGAAGGGGAGCAATAAAAGCGATTGGATTATTATATCCAACAAGACCTCTTGCATTTCTAATAAACAGAGTCCCAAATAAAACAATAAAAATAATAACAAAGCCAACCCCACAATTTTTATAAAACTGTCCTTTATTTTTCATTAACTTAATAATAAAACATTTTTGACTTAGAGGGAATAGGAACAATTAAAAAACACCTTAATATCAGCCAACGACTTGATTTAATAAAGAGTTACTTTTCATCTTTTTTATCACAAAATAACTTAAGCTATATAAAGATATACTAATTATGGGGATGAATGAATAACTAGGAAAATAAACAATATTTATTCCAGTTCTAAAAATAAGCATATGGATAAAATAAATACCAAAACTAGCATTACTTAAATTAGTAATTAAAGATATATAACTCTTTGAAATCTTCTTTTTATACACCTCCACTAACCCCTTTAAAGACATAAAACCAAAGGTAGAGAGTAAAACAACTGGCCAGGTATGATAATGGTAATAATCAGCGATAAAACCCATATTAGGAACAGATAAACGGTAGGTAAGACTAGCTATAAGTAACCAGCTAAATAGAGTTCCTAAGCCATAGAATGTTAAATACGTCTTTGATATTTTTTTCTTACTCAATACATACCCTAAAACAAAATAAAAAGAGTATTCAAAATAAAGAGGGAAGTGAATCCCCTTAACCAACAATGTTCCCATTATCAGAAGAAAAAAAAGAGAAAAATAATTACCAAGCTTTCTTAGTAAATAATTTAACAAAGGTGCTACAAGATATAACGAGAGTAATAATGGTAGTATCCAAAATCCTGTCCAAAAGGTGCCAATAATTAATCTTTTTATTGAACTAGCCTCATTCCCTTGAATAAAATTTATCACTCCATAAATAAGGCTCCAGAATATCCAAGGCTTTAATAACCTTGTTAATCTCTTTGTATAAAATACTTTTAATGAATCTTTCTTACCCAAAAGTAGAGCTCCACTAAGCATAATAAAAAGAGGAACACACATTCTAGAAAGGGAATCAATTAAATTAGCTCCCCACCAACTAAATAAGGATTGTTCATGCCATAGAGGAACATAACTAGCAGAGATATGCAGTACTACCATTAAAAAAATAGCTACAACTCTAATTAAATCTGGCCATAATAATCTTTGCTTCACAACCATATTCTCAGGTAATTACCTCAAACTTTCCACATCAAAACATATAAGGACTAATAGTGATAAAATACAGCTATGCTCAGCCCATTTGCCAAACAAGTCCATAAATTACTTAGAACCGTCCCAAAGGGAAGGGTAACTACCTATAAAGAATTAGCTAATGCGATGGATACCAAAGCATTTCGTGCTATTGGTCAAGTGATGAGATCGAATCCTAATGCACCTAATACCCCTTGTCATAGAGTAGTTTCAGCTAATGGAACCTTAGGTGGTTTTATGGGAGAAAAGAGTGGACCTAAGGTACTTAAAAAGATTCGGTTACTTAAAAAAGAAGGTACGCTTGTTCATGGGAATAGAGTAGTGGACTTTAATAGGAAATTATATAAGTTTCAAAATCCTAATAGATAGTAGTGTATAATCAAAACAATGCAAATTAGAAATACTTTTTACTATATGTGGCTTTTCAACCTCACAGGGAGGAGTATTTCTAGTGCACTAAAGATGTAAAAATAAAAAATAAAAGAAATACCACCTCCCAAACGGGAGGTTTTTTTATATCTAGAAAGGACAATATGTCAAACATTTTATTTATCTGCCAAGCAAACATTGGTAGAAGTCAAATGGCTGAAGCATTTTTTAATCATATGACTAATTCAAGACAAGCCACTAGTGCCGCTTGTGAGGATTTTATTCAGAAATATAACGGTAAACCTACCAGAGAAATTATTAACTCAATGAAAGAAGTCGGGATTAACATGGAAAGACAAAGAATGAAGCTACTTACTCCAGCAATGGTGAAGTGGGCAGATCAAATCATTGTTTTGTGTGATCAGAAATTTTGTCCTGACTTTGTTTTGAAAAATAGTGACAAAGTTTTAATTAAAACCGTTGAAGATCCACATGATAAAGATTCTCAATCAATTGCAAAAATACGAGACCAAATTCAACAAATAGTAATAAATATTATTGAAATATAAATATGAAAAAACAATTAATAAATAACTTAACTAAATTAGTTGCATGTCAGTCAGTGACAGGCAACCAAAAAGAAATAAAAAAGGCCTTACAAATAATTGATAAAGAGCTACAACAAATCTTTCCTTTTATAAAAAAGGAATACGAAAAAAATGATGTTCAATCAGTAGTTTGGTTAACAAAAGATACTCTAAAACCAGACATTATTTTAAATGCTCATGTTGATGTTGTTCCTGCTTCTAAAGGGATGTTTAAGGTAAAAATAAACAATGGGAAAATATTAGGTAGAGGTGTTTCTGATATGAAATTTTCTATTGCTAGCTTTATTGAAGTAGTCAGAGAATTAAATAAAGAAAATAAGCTGAAAGATTTATCTCTCGGAATTATGATTACTGGTGATGAAGAAGTCGGTGGTTTCAATGGGGTAGGGTACTTAGTAAATGAGATTGGATACAGACCAAAATTAGTCATCATTCCTGATGGTGCTGATAATTGGAAAATATCAGAAAAAGCCAAAGGTGGTTGTTGGGTTCAATTATCTACTACTGGAAAAAGTGCTCATGCTTCTAAACCATGGGAAGGAGTTTCTGCCACTGAAAAATTAATAGATGTTTTATCTTGGATAAAAAATAAATATCCTAATCCTACCAAGGATATTCATGTCACAAGTATAAACATTGGAAAAATTAGTGGTGGGACTGCTTTAAACCAAGTGGCTAATCAAGCCCAAGCTGACCTTGATATTCGCTACACTAAAGAACTGACTGCTGATGAAATTATAACAAGCATTAATAAGAAATTTCCTAATGTTAAAACAAAAAAACTTTTGGAGAAACCATTCTTTGGAGTAGATAAAAATCACCCAGCAATACAAAGATGGGTAAACCTAATTAAAGATATTCATGACCAAAAACATCCAAATGAGAATATCTTTATTGCAGAAAGTGGTAGTGCTGATCACCACTACTTTTCTGAACATGGTATTCCAGTACTACTCTCAAAACCAAGTGGAGGATTAATTCATACAGAAGATGAGTGGTTAGATGAAGAAGATTTCTATTTATATACTAAGTTACTGACAAAGTATGTAAAAGAAGTTATCAGTAATTCTTGAGTAAGAAAGATATAGAACAATATTGGAAAATTTCTTAATAAATTAGACAATATTTATCTTGACTATGACAATGGCTTCGCCTAAGATTTGGGTATGGAAACAAAACAAAAATTAGTTACAACTAAAATTGCAATTTTTCAAAAAAATGAAGTGCGAAAGGTTATTTATAACAATGAGTGGTGGTTTTCTGTTGCAGATGTAGTGCAAGCACTAACAGATAGTGTTGATGTAAAACAATATATAAAGAGAATGAGACAGCGTGATTTAGAAATAAATTCCTACTGGGGTACAATCTGTACCCCCCTTGAAATGAAAGCTAAAGATGGTAAAAAAAGAAAAATAACTAGCGCCAATACCGAAGGTATCTTTCGCATTATTCAATCCATCACCTCTCCCAAAGCAGAGCCTTTCAAACGTTGGTTAGCAAAAGTTGGATATGAAAGAGTGCAAGAAATAGAGGATCCTGAGTTAGCTACAAAAAGAACAAGAATGCTTTATAAAGCAAAAGGTTATTCTGATGGATGGATTGAAAAAAGGTTAAGAGGCATAGTCATACGTGAAGAGTTGACCGATCAGTGGCAAGAAAGAGGAGCTAACAACAAAAAGGACTATGCAATCTTAACTGCTGAAATATCCAAAGCAACTTTTGGAGTAACTCCTAATCAATATAAGAAATTAAAAAAACTAGATAGAGAGAACTTAAGAGATCATATGAATGATTTTGAGTTAATTTTTAATATGTTGGGGGAACGTGCTACTACAGAAATTCATCGCAATGAAAATTCACAAGGTGTATCAAAACTAAAAAGTGATGCAAAAGCTGGTGGAGATATTGCTGGTGGAGCTAGAAAAGAGTTAGAAAAAAAACTTGGTCGCTCTGTAGTTTCAGAGGAAAATTATTTGGAAAAGAAGGAAAAAGAAAAACAGTTAAATTAGGATTTTTTTATATAATACTGTGGGCAATGTTGGACTATGTTAGGAACTCTTTTACAAACTTTCCTTTACACCGTCATACTTCTGAGTGTCTAAAAGCCTATTAATCTCAGCTTCAATATAACTACAATCTTCTTTTGAGTATGGTTTAAAACTCTCATAATACTCTGGAGAGTCTTCTCTAAATGGAAAATATAATGCATTAGGAAAAGCCATAAATCTCTTGTCACCTGTTGGATGTTTCTCACCATTTGCTCTCACATATAGATGAACATGAAGATGAGGTTCTTTTTTCATAATAGGGAAGTAAGACCAATTGCCGTTATCTTGATAATTTATTCTGACAACATCAACGCCCTTTTTTCTCATTACGTTAGTGATAGCCTCACCAGTTATTCTTACTAATTTCATTAGAGAAAGATAAAGATCCATTGGCATCTCGCTACGATCACTATATCTTGCTTTTGGTTTAACTAATGCGTGTCCACCATTATCTCTATCATGATGTGGTTGATCAGGACCTATTACTAGAAAATTATTTGTTTCAAAAATTATTGGCATATATTTATTATTTCTTCAAACATCATTTTATAACCTAAAGTATTAGAATCATAAGAAAAAAGAGACTTCAAATCTTGGGACATATGTTTTGATTGTATCAAGAAAATAGGAGAGAAGTTCTCACGTTCTACATTGGTAACACTGTTATATGGATGTTGTCTTGAGGAAGTTTAAGGGTGGGCGATACAGGATTCGAACCTGTGACCTTTCGGATGTAAACCGAGCGCTCTAACCAACTGAGCTAATCGCCCATAATCCAAGTAATTGGAAAATAGATATGAGTATTATATCGCATTAATTAAAATACGAGTATATCAGATCAAGAAAAAAGAAATTTTAGATGAAAAAGTAGTAATATATAGGTATAGTATTTATATTAGTTACAAAATAATACCTATGGAAGACGAATCAAAATCAGAAGCTAGAACAAGTTTCTTTAGAGGTAATCCAATAGCTAGAGTAATCAGAAAGCTGAGAAGAGACCAGCATCATAGGTCTAGTAGATCTGATAAAGACTTAGGCACTTCTGGAGAAACAGCCGCTGTAAATAAAAGAAGAGCTCAAGAACAATTTGCTGCTCTAGATATTGAAGAAGAATTCAAACCAAAACCTACTGAAGAAGAATATAATCCTGAGTTAGATACAGAAGATAGCTATGAACCAAATTGGAGAAACTATGCTCATGAAGGTGTACCAGAGAAAATAAGATTAAATCAAATGATGGACGAAGATAAAAAATTTCAATTTTCTACATCACAACTTTTGAAAAAAGTAACAACAAGAAAAGAAAACGATAGAAAACTAAGAAAAGGAAGTAAGGCTAAACACCTTGTTGGAAATAGATACGGAAATTAAAAAAACCTTAGATAAACTAAGGTCTTAATATTATTTTTTATGTTGTGCCCAGGAGAGGACTTGAACCTCCACAGCTTGCGCCATACGAACCTCAATCGTACGTGTATACCATTTCACCACCTGGGCTTATAAAGAACTGTCTTTTGAAAGACAATAGTATATTTTACCACACCATTACTTCAAGAACTCTTGAAGTGTTTTTGCCGAGTTATACATCTTTACAACTTCCTCCTCAGATAGTGAAGCCATCAGTTGTCTTTCTACACCATTTTTACCAATGACACAGGGGATACTAAGAGCTACATCGCTTAATCCATAGTAATTATCTAAAGGAACAGAGACTGGTAATACTGTTTCTTCATCCCTTAAGACGGCATTCATAATCTCTACTACAGCAGCTGCAATTGCATAATATGTAGCACCTTTGGCTTCAATAATCTTGTAAGCTGCACTTCTGGCTTGCTCATATGCGTCCAGGGCATACTGCATTGAGAAGTTCTTTAATTCAGTAATATTTTGTCCTCCTACACTGGCTGATGAAATAACAGGGAAAGAACTATCTCCATGCTCACCCAAAATATATGCATGGATACTACCTGGGTTCACTTTTAATTTATCTGATAGATGAGTTCTAAATCTAGCAGTATCAAGAATAGTTCCAGAACCAAAGATTTGTCCTGGAGCAGCTTTCTTGGCTATTTTATTTGCCTTGAAAGTAAGAATATCTACTGGATTAGAAACAATTAAAACTACAGAATCAGGAGCGTATTTCATTATTTTTGGAATAATATCTTCAATGATCTTACTATTCTTATTTACCAAATCTAATCTGGTTTCTCCCGGCTTTTGCGCTGCTCCTGCTGTTACAACAATAAATCTACAACCTTCAAGATCTTTGTAGTTATCAGTTGGAATAATATTAGCACTCTCTAAAAAGGGGAGAGCGTGTTCTAAGTCTAGAGCTTCACCCTCTGCTTTTTTCTTATCTCTTGAAACTAAGACTAATTCATTGGGTGCACCATTAAATAACATAGCAAAGGCCGTTGTTACACCAACGTTGCCTAAGCCAACTACACCAACTTTAATAGAACCACTCATAAAACTCCCTCAATAAAATAATTTGTAATACAACTATAGCAAATTTTATGAGTATAATGCACTTATTATGCTAAATTCACTTCGTTTGGAGATAGATGAGATAGATGAAAAACTCATCTGTTTATTAGCTAAAAGACTCCAGATTGCCCAATCAATAGGAGAACACAAAAAAGAAAAAGGCTTAGACCCACTTGATGAAGTTAGATGGCAAAAAGTCATCAACAGCAGAATTAAAATTGGCAAAAGACACAAACTCAGTAAGCAGTTTATTTCCAGAGTTTGGGAAGAGATTCACTTTGGATCTCTTGAAGTTCAAAAATAACCAGATATAATTCTTGTTTTCTCTCAAGTTTAAGATACAATAGTAAGGTTCTTTGAAAATATGCCAAGCTAGCCAAGTCGGTCACGGCGCGTGTCTGAAAAACATGAGATTGAGGTTCGATTCCTCAGCTTGGCACTTTATTTACCTACAAAAGTAGTCAATAAGTGCTTTATAAATAAAGCGACAGCTTTAAGAGCTTCTAACCCGTAAATGGTAGCTTGCTGAAGTATCTTAGCAATACCTCTCCCGGTAGAAGCATTAAAGTCGGTCTGTTTCATTTGGTATGGATTTGACATAATTGTCTATGATTATAAAATAGATAGGTAAATTAAAATAGATGCGAGAATAGCTCAGCTGGCTAGAGCGCTTCCTTGCCAAGGAAGAGGTCGCGGGTTCGAATCCCGTTTCTCGCTCCATAATAAAAGATGACCCATTAGGGTCATTTTTTATAAGCTAATATATAAACATGAGTAAAAAACCAATCTCTCTCCTCACTAAAGAACAAAGACAAGCTGCTATAGATGAAATAATTTTCTTTTTTGCTAACCAAAGAGATGAGCAAATTGGCATTATTGCTGCTCAAGATATCCTAGATATGTTCTTAGAAAATATTTCCAAAGCTGTCTACAACAGGGGAGTAGATGATACCAAGGAACTAATTAAAGAAAGAATGTTAGAACTAGAGACAGATGTTGAATTAACGCTTAAGAAATAGTTAATCTACTCATCATCAGCCACAGCGTCAAACTCTGCTTTAAAATCAGCTTGCCATTTCATCATATCTTCCTCTGACATACCCTCCATCTTAGATCTCATTTCTCCCATTACTTTAAGATGAGATTCATCACCCTTTTGTGCCATTTCCATTCCATGAGCTTTACTTTGCTCCATCATTTCTTCTGCAGTCTCTGAGTGGAACTCCATATCGCACGCTCCATGGAGCTGTTTACAAGTCATTTTTTTCATAATAATTAGCCTTTCTGTTATTTATCATAGCAGTAATAAAAAGGTGATGAGAGGGATATTATTTGTTCTCTTAATTAACAGTTGTTCAATTCATATATCTCTCTAAAATCAAACCTATTCAACAAAAAAATGTTAATTATTTTTCTTTCACTAGCTAGTGGATTGTTCCTTGGTTTTGTCTATAAAGGAGAAAGACTAAAGAGTTATTCAGAAGCAATCACCCGGATTATGATTCTACTGCTAGTGGGGTTAATGGGTCTTAGTCTAAGTTCAAATAGAGAGATATTACATAACTTCTTTGACTTAGGAATAAAGGCATCTATCTTTGCCATAGGATCAATTGCAGGGAGTATTACTGCGGTAACGATATTACTTAGGTTGTTAGAGAGGGGAGAGAAATAATGTTTGGTCTAATTATTTTTTTTCTAGTTGGAATTGGTTTAGGACACTTTATTGAACCTCTTCAAGGTTTTGATTTCTCTAATATTATCTTTATTACCGTTTCACTGCTCGTCTTCTTGATTGGATTTAGTGCAGGAGGGAATAAGGAAGTATTTGAGAAGATAAAAAAAGATAAACTTAAAACTATTCTTATTCCTATGATGTCCCTGGTAGGATCGATTACCGCTGGTTTACTAATCTCAGTTATATTTTCTGACCTTAACTATATTAGAGCTAGTTTGATTACAGCTGGAATGGGATATTACTCTCTATCTAGTATCTTAGTTTCTGCACAGCTAGGAGCATATATGGGAACATTAGTTCTAATGAGTAATATTTTAAGAGAATTAATTGTTTTACTCTTCTCTCCACTTCTAGTTAAATACTTTGGCAAAATAGCTCCAATTGCAGCAGGCGGTGCTACCACTATGGATGTAACACTACCAATTATTACCAAAAGTTCTGGGAATGATTATATGATTCTCGCTATGATAAATGGATTGATACTAAGTATGACTGTACCTGTGGTAATTGGATTTTTATTAACTTTTGCTAATTAACTACTTCCCAAAAATACCTCTATATCTCTCAACCTTAGAAAACTTCTTGTAAAATCCTTCTACAACTAAGTCTGCACATGCATCAAGGCTCATGTATGAGGTACTAAGAACCATATCATAATAACTAGCCCTCTTTATATCTTTCTTGAAATATTTCTTAACAAAATCAGTTCTGTCTTTTTCTGTCTTTGCAATCATTTCCTTTGCTTCTAGGGCATTGAGATTCTCATACTTCACTGCTCTAATTCTTCTAATTGGAAGTGGAGCAGTAATCCTGACATGAAAGCCTTTAGAATCTGGAGTAATGAAGTTAGCTCCTCTACCCAAGATAACTACTTTGCCTTTATATGCATAGGCCAAAATAACTTTGCTTAACTCAGTAATATATTTGTAATCACTAATATAGTCTTTATTCAATGAAGAGTGAATTAAATCTTGAATAGAAGTTCTTGCCTTCTCATCAATAGATTTAATGATTTCTTTTCTTTTCTTTGTTGATTCGGCTAATTCATCAATAATTTGTTGGTCAATAAACTCAAAGCCAAGCTTTTGTGCCACCTTCATTGCAACATGAGCACCACCACTACCAGGCTCACGACCAACAGTAATAAATGGAGTGGAGAAGAGAACTTCCGGAATAGAACCATTAGAAAAAGCTCCATTCTTACGAACTCCAGAAAGCTTCATCATTCTATTTATAAAGGGGTAATAATGGATGGACATGGCTAAGTATAGCTGTTTTTACAGCAAAACTCCATGCTTATGGGGTATGTATGATCATCTATGATCTTGTTCTATTCGAACTTGTCTGGGAATAAATCTCTGAGAGATATAGACTCTGTATCTCTCATAGAATAAACCATTTCTTCTCTAGAAATTGGCCATTCTACTGCGATATCCTTATCAAATAAGTTAATTGCCTGATCTCCATCCTTACTTCTTGTAGCATAGAGGTCATCTACCAAATACAAATAGTCTGCTGGACCATCTAAAACTAAGAAACCATTTGCAATCCCTTTGGTGACATAGATAGCCCCATTTAGAGCTTCTTCACCTGTTCCTAGGATAAACTGCTCTGTCTTACCAAAAGTAGGAGAATCAGGCCTAATATCAACTAAAACACTAAGAACTCTACCACCTGTAATCGTAATTAGTTTATTCCAATCTTCTGCATGAAAACCCCTAATGACATTTTGTAGTGATCTTGAGTGATTAACTTGTTTTGTGACAAACTTTGTCCCAGTTACTTCTTCTATCTCTGGGATTCTTGCTACCTCACTGTAGAAACCTCTGTTATCTGGATAGGTATGGTGAGGTAAAAAAAACAAACCATCAATCGATGTTTTATATATGTCGTCAGCAATTTTTAAGTGATTTTCAGGTTGGTATGTCTGCATAGCTAAATGTATTTTATAATATACCTGATGATAATCAAAAACAAAAATCAAAAACGAGAATATTTAGAAGCTTGTCAGATCTCAGTAGAAATCCTTAAACAAGTCTATGATGCCATCGAGATTGGCGTTTCTCCAATTGAATTAGATATACTAGCTGGAAAACTTTGTGAAGAAAAAGCAGTTAAACCAAGCTTTTTTAATGTACCAGGAAGAAAAGGGATTTATGGATATAACAGTTGTATTCAAATTAATGATGTCGCTGTCCATGGTATTCCTGATGCCAATTATCACATTCAAGATGGTGATCTGGTTACAGTAGACTTTGGGATAATTTACAAAGGATATTTTACAGATCACTGTGTCAGCGTTGGAGTAGGTAACGTTAGCAAAGAAAATATGAAACTTTTAAAGGTTGGGAGAGAGTCAGTTTTAAAATCCACAAAACAAGCAATCTCAGGAAATTACACTGGAGATCTTGGATATGTCATGGAATCAGAAGCCAGAAAAAATGGCTTTGACACTCTCAAAGAATACATCGGTCATGGGATAGGGGACAGTCTCCATGATGAGCCAGAAGTCCCTGCCTATGGTAATAAGGGGGAAGGGGACCAACTCAAAAAAGGTCAAGTAATTTGTATAGAGTCACAAGTTGTTGCAGGAGAACCAAGAGTTAAAACGGATGTTGATGGTTGGACCACTAGAACCAGAGATGGTAAAAATGCTGTAATGTTTGAATATATGGTGATGGTAGACAATACCAAGCCATTAATTATGACCCCAACTCAAGATTGGCCATTAGTTAAATAAGAAAAGAGTATTACTTCTTCTTTTCTTCTACTTCTAACTTTTGAAATTGTTGTCTTCTGTATAAAACCCCAATCACTGCATAGACTGCAATGTCTACAAATGTCTCTTCTATAGATTCATTCTCTGGGGTATTTCCAGACATTAATAAATTCTTCAGTCTTTCTGATTTTTCACCAATTCTAAAAGCTATACCTAGCTCTTTACCTGAAAGAATATTACCTTTACCGTAATCTGCATGTTTTTGTAGGAACATTTCTAAAAGTTCTGTACTAATATTTTCAAATGCTTGGTCTAATGTTTTTGGAGAAGTCTTTGTTTTTGCCATAGATATATATATGTAACCTTATCTTGTCAAAATTGACAAGTTCAATGTGTATATGAAAATGTTAATTACAATCCTTTAATTACTCCATCGGCCCAAGCTACAGTAGCTTCAACAATTGGATCTTCAACAAAACCATCAATCTTATGTGCTGAACCAACCAGAGTAGCTCCCTTTGCTGTAAGAGCAGCCTCAGTCTTTTCTACAGCTCCACAAAAATGTGGGTAACTAGAATCACCAAGACCAACTAAAGCAAACTTTTGTCCAGCTAAATCTGGTAATTGGTTAAGATAATCTTCTGCAATCATATTTAGATCACCATCATCCCAGCTAGAAGATACAAATAGAACTAAATCATATTGGCTATAGTCTTCACCCTTACATTCATCAGCATCTTTGTAGACAAATTCTTTATCTGCATGAATAGCTTTTAACTTATCGTTTAGTTGTTGCGCTAACATTGCGGAATTTCCACTAACTGTTGCGTAGTTGATTAATATCTTCATATCTATATATGGTACCTAAATCTGGTAATTTTGCAACTTAAAGATTTACAAGAAGATGTATTAATACATAGTCTTTGTGTATTTTGTGGGTTGATGTGTGTGTATCAAGTGATAAATTTATTAAATGTAAGACCTGATTTTTAAATACTGATCAAGATTGAGGATATTAAGATGCACCATGTAACATGGGGACTAATTGGTACGGAAAATTGCTCGACAAAATTTATTGGGGGCAATGGGGCAGATGCTAAGGCTAAAAGCCTAATTGCATTGGGCCACCCGGTTGTAATTGTCTATATGGGAAATATCCCCGTATGGAAAAAACAAAAAGGTAGAACATACCGAAAAAATAGAATTGGGTCATGGACTTGTTGTAATTAGGTCTTACACTCACTTACAGCGGCCACGCACAATCGGCCGCTGTTTGCTATTTATAGTCCTTTTTCACCATCATAATTGCCTTGGTGGGGTATAATGTAGATACAAAGAGCACCAGTAGCTCAGTGGATTAGAGCGTCGGTCTTCGGAACCGTGCGTCGGGGGTTCGAATCCCTCCTGGTGCACCATACTGCCCATTATTTATATAGTCTAAGAAAGGCGTATATTATGGCAATGAGAAATCCAGAACATATCCAATATGGGTATAGATTGAATATATCCAGAGAAGATGCTGGGTATAGATCCAAACCTTCACCAGAAAAACAAGGTGAGCAAGAAGAACCAAATTTTGTTTATAAATTCATTCAACAGATCTTATCTAAGCTCATTGATGAGGAATCTTTAAATAACGACGCAGAATTTCAATATAGGTCTCCTAAAGGTGACCCAGATAGTTACGATATTTACAACTAACCACTCAAGTAGATAGTTGACATTTTCCTATTTATATCCTATAATGATGTGGAGGTTTTGATTGATAGAAATGATGAAAAAGGCAAACACTGATGACAAAGTTAATGATAGTAAGTTCAGGTTCTGAGATGGATAAGACGGCTGTTGAACTTTATGCGGCATTGCTCAAGATATCTGGCTATGAAACAATGTCAGATTGGGATAACCCTTTCGGGGAAAACCCCATTGAGACTGATGCGGACATACTGATCGTACAGGGCAGAGGAGATGAAAACTGGTTCATGGATATGATACCAGATGGGAAACCAACTATTTTCATCACAACCCTCGGAATCCCCGTTGTAAAACAGGGTCAACATGTCCTTATTATCAAAGACGGGATGGACTTACCTGACGCAATAAGAATTCAGGAAAATTTCTTGAAATAAGCGTTGGTTTAACAATGGCAATACAATAGGGCGGGCTCTTAACCCGCTCTTTTTGCATTTATAAGACAAATGTACTCTGGTATGATAAAATAACTACCTGATATTTAATAATATTAGGGTCAATAGCTCAGTCGGTTAGAGCACCTGCCTCTTAAGCAGGGTGTCGTGGGTTCGAGTCCCACTTGACCCACCATTAATCTTTATTTCTTACGAAAATCCTCTTAAATAACTTCTTCCACCTAGGAAGCTTCTTCTCATCTGCTTCATTCTGTTCAATCCTTTGTTTTCTATCTTGCTCTGCTTCCTTTGGATCAGTACTTCTTTTAATAACCTTTGCCCACTTTTCTACATTAAAATTCTCTCTCTGATGACCCATATTAACAGTGAAATGCTTTCTATTACCAAGTTGTCTAAAGAGATTTCTCTTACCCAATTTATTCAACAAATTAAACATTACATCACCAAAGGTAGACGTAGTTATATCTGTAATTCCTTTTCTGACATAGGGAGCTATTTTCTTGTTTAAATCTGCAGTAGGCTGTTTAAGAAGTAATAAACATTCAGCTTTAAATGCACTCTTCTTTAATGCCATCTGCTTTTCATCATCACTAGGAACATCACCTGATTTTCCTTGATCCTTTTTTTTCTGAGAGATATATTGTTTAAACTTCTCTAAAAAATCTGGTTCTCCTTTGTATACATCTGCATAGTGGGGAAGACGGGCTAATACTTGAGCATAATCTAATCCCATACCAAGAGGTAATTGAACTGCTCTAAGCATTTTAAGTAACCTATTTTTATAATATTGATCAGCAGGATTATCTAAAAGAAACTGCATCTTTGATAATTCTTCATCAGATAAATGATCAATTGCTTCAGTAGCAATTAATGATCCCATGGAAATACCATTGACTCTGACATAGTCATTGCCTTCCAAAAGATTCTTTTTTAAATAATCTGCCACCATTTCACCATGTGCTCCAAAGCCTTTTTCTTGAATATCAGCCAAAAACTCTGGGGTTACTTCACCCCAATCAGAATTTGCTGAACCCAAGACCCTGACATCTACTTCTGGTAATGGCTCACCTTTTTTCCAAGCCGCAAAAATTCTGGGAAGATCTGTAAAAGCTTGGTTGTAAACATAGTCCCATGGAGTAAAAGGATGACCAACTGGTGGAGGAGAGAAGCCTGGGATAATAACTGTCGATCTTTTTTGGGGTACTATCTCAGAATTTGCCAATTGCTCTTCTTGTGTAAGTTTTTTTTGTGCAATTTTATCTTGGAATACTTTTCTAAATATCTCAGTGACAGAAACAATGCTAACAGGCCATTTACCTTTTTCATTTTCAAAAGTAGTAAAAGATTCAATACCCTGACGATCTATTTCAGAAATAACTTCAGCAATTACCTTTGCCATTTCTGGAGAGGTCAATTCTTCTGCCTTTTCTATAGCGATATCGTGATAATTACTAACTAACTCTTGAGCTTGGGGTTCTTGTTCTTTAACAACTGGAGTCTCAGTATGATCTGGGGGAGATTCTAATGAGGTAGGTAGCTGAAATGATGTTTCTGAATTAATCACAACAATCATTGTCCCTTAAACAATCTATTTGGACAATTACTTCTTTCTCAGACTTCTAGGTTTGTATTTATCTGGAGTAGTTCGATAAAAAAATCCTTCTCCAGCTAAAATAATTAACTGAGCAATATCAGCCTCACCCTTTTGTGCCAAGCATCTTAACTCCCAAATCTTCTGCTTATTCCACCATTCTATTTCTTCAGGTGTAGCTGTAGTTACTTCATCAGCTTCATAAGGATCCTGTTTACGATCTTGATGAATATCTAAAAACTCTTGATGTTCCTTGCTTCTTTTCATATGTAGAATTATACCAAAAAGAAAATATTGTAATTAATACCTCTTCATACTTCTTCTGGATCTTTTCTTTTTCTTACCCTTTTTCCTTCTCCGATATGCATAAGTATGACCTTGAGACTCTTCTACTTCTTTTGGATCAAGATCAAAAAGCGCCCAAGCCATCATGGCAATATCTGGTGCATCCCATGATATTTGTTGTTCATCAGCTTGCTTATGACAATCATGACAAAGCATAATCATGTTTTCAGTACTCCTAATTACCATTGGAGTTAATACTGGATTATGACTTGCTAAAAAACATGCAATTAAATGGTGGCCATATAATTTAGTTTCAGCTCCACAACATTCACACTTACCTTCACAACCGGTAAGTCTTTCTTCTTTTAAAGCCTCTCCAAAACTATAAAACTCTCTTGTACCCATTAATATTTTCTAGTAATAACAATATTCTATCTATGTCTTAATTATTGCAAATTAATAATATACCTTCTTTTCTCAATTCCACTTGGGTTGGTAGTAATCTCAATAAACTGACCACCATTAGCCTCAATAATTTTTCTTGAGCCCTCATTATCTAAGTCACATGTAATAACAGCTTCTTTAATACCTAGTTCTTTAGCCTTTTCTAAAGCCAACTTAAGGATCAGTTTTCCAAATCCCAATCTTCTTCTTGTTGGTCTAATATCATATCCAATATGACCACCAAACTTATCTAGAAACTCATTGAGCTCATGCCTAATATCTAACCTACCAATATATCCTCCATCATCAACCAACCAGTAGACTGTATGAGGAACATATCCTTCTGGAAGACCAATTCCTTTAGCTTCATTATTTATATCTTCAACATATTTCTCAAAGTTATTTTCCAATTCTTTGATATTAAGATGACGATAATTAAAAAGATTCTCCGCTTGATACTCTCTCACAGCACTTAAAAAACTATCTTTATATTTATCACTAGGAAGAACTAATTGGGCTTTCATAAATTGAGTGTAACACTTAGAATTTCAACTATCATGCAAGAAATATATTCAGGAATAGTTATCAAAGGAGATGGAAGAGGAAGAACAATTGGTTATCCTACTGCTAATATTGATATATCAAAATTAATAATTGATATTGAACCTGGGGTTTATTCATCAATTACTACTTATGATAATACCCCATATAAAGCTATTCTTTTCTTTGGACCAAAGAAGACTTTCAATCAAGTAGAGAACACCTTAGAAGTTCATATCCTAGACTTTGACCAAGATATCTATGATCAAGAACTAGAATTTACCATTGGTCAATTTATCAGAGGACCGGTTAAATTTAACTCCGTTGAGGAACTTGTTACACAAATTAAGAGTGATATAGAACAAATTGACTAAATAAGTTATTACTTATTCTTTGCTAAGCCAATCTTAGAAACATTATAAATAGCAAACATCAGTACTGCTGCTGCTATGTATTGTGTCGGAGCTAAGACTGTTTTGTATAAGAAAATATCAATAAAGACAGCAGTCATTGGAAAGGCTAACTCTAAAATAGTAGATACTTTAGCTTCAGTTTGTTTGAGACCTTTGTAATAAATCCATAAAGCAAACATTCCAGTAGAAAGTGCAATCACTACTAATCTACCTAGTTGTGGGGTAGTAGGAGAGAGGATCATAGCTCCTTGTCCAAGTGCATAGACACCAACAAAAGCAAAGATAGTAGTAAAGAAAAATCTCAATCCAGTAATTAAAGTATCTGAATGTTTCTTGAGTGCATATCTAGAGACAGCAGTAGAAGAACCCCAGGCAAAAGCAGCTCCCAGAGCAAATAATGCTGCAGTAATTGTGCCTGCTCCTGTTTCAAAATTAACAATTCCATTTTTAAATGTAACAAAGAAAGCAGCGATGAAAGCTAAGAGAGCCCAACCTAAATACTTAGGACCGACTTTTTCTTTAAGTAAGATAACTCCAGCTGTGGCCGCAAAGATTGGTTGTAATTTTTGAAGTAAGAAAACAACAGAGAAAGGAATAAACTGAACTTTAACCAATGCAGTAGTAAACCATAATGTTCCAAATAAACCACTAAATAAACTAATCCATAAAATAGCGATCCATTCTTTTGAAGTAAGAATCTCTTTCTTCTGAGTTTTGAATAACATAGGAAGAATTAATAAAAGACCAATTAAGTGCTCATAGAAAACAATGATAATCGGAGCAAGGGTAAAAAGACTACGTCTTAAAACACCATCTACACCCCAAAGTAAGGCTGCAATAACTATTAACAATGGTCCGTGGGATAAAAGCTTTTTCATAACAAAGGGAGTATAACAAATTAATATCTGAATAAAACCAGAGAATGCATGATGCTTACCTTGTTATGGTAAGCAATCCAAATTTACTATTTGTACCCTCTTTATCACTCCGAGAAGCAGATAACTGATGCATTAACTCATGAGCGCGAAGTTCTCTCTTATTTTTTTTGGCAAAATGATCCATATACTTATGTTTTAACATCTCAGCTACACTCATACCAATTACGCCAACAGCTGGAATAACCGATGAAAAAGCAACAGCTGTCCCTAAAAAAACTCCTTTTGCGACAGCCCTCACTCTCAAACCAAGCTTTCTCTTACTTGTTGATTCTTCATCAAAATAAGTATTAACTTCACCAGACTTAGGAGAATATACCCCAAGCCTATTTTCATATCCCCAGGCAAATCCAGAGAAATGTTTTTTTACTAATCCACTAGCTTTATCCATCAACCGTTTTCTAGAAACATTCTTTGCTGCTTGGATAACTAATGCTAAATCAAAATTACTTGATCCAACTTCTATATATTCTTTCACCCAATCAAAACCTCTCCAATCAAGATTTTCCATATAGCCTTCCAATGTTCTTTCTGTCTGAGAGTCATCTACTGGCCTTAAGTGTTCCTTAACCATTGCCATTAATACTTGGTGTGAATAAGCATCTCCATTTATTTGAACTTCTCTACAAAGATCATCAATGAAATCTCTAGCATCAGGATAATAGTCTTGGTATCTTGGCAGTGAAGTAGTTAAACCCATACCGAGGGCATATCCTGTGGAAGTATCGTTGATAATTTCATTGACACCGTAAGAAATATTATAAAATGCTGCTTCAAAGTCTTCCCAATTTACTCCCAATTTCTCAGCAAAAGCTTTTCTTTTTTCAGCTTCAATCGGAAAAACTAGATGTGACTTTTCTGACACTGATTCTTTGGATTTTGAATATGCTAAACCTTCTTGATCAAGTTTAACCATTAACTCTTGTCGTACTGCTTCGAGAATCTGCTCTTCACTTATCTGGCCTTCATAATTAGTCATAAACAAATCATACTAAAATTATCCACTCGATAAAATGGTAATTTTTTGATATAACCTTCACATGCTTAAATTTTTTGCAAACCTATTTGATGAAAATAAAAAAACACTTGATAAGTACGGTAAAATCGTCACTCAAATCAATGATTTAGAACCTAAAATAAAGAAGCTCAGTGATGATAAACTGGCTGCTCAGACTAAAAAATTCAAAAAAATAATTGAAAAAGAAATATCAAAAGGAAGAACTGAAGAAGATATCTTAGATGAAATTCTTCCAGAAGCTTTTGCGACTGTTAGAGAAGCATCTAGACGTGTTCTTGGTATGCGTCACTTTGATGTTCAGTTACTTGCTGGAATTGCTTTGCATAAGAGAAGTGTTACAGAACAAAAAACTGGTGAAGGTAAAACTCTGACAGTTACTGGACCTTTATATCTAAATGCTCTGCTTGGTAAAGGTGCTCACCTTATCACTGTTAATGACTACTTGGCGGAAATCGGAGCAGGTTGGATGGGATCTTTATACAACTTCCTTGGTTTAACTACTTCTGTTGTTATCCATGACAAATCAAAACTCTATAACCCTGAGCTCACTTCTGAAGATAGAGGTGATGAAAGATTAGAACACTTTGAAGAAATTTCTCGTAAAGATGCTTACTTGGCAGACATTACCTACGGAACAAATAATGAATTTGGTTTTGATTATCTAAGAGATAACATGGTCCAGACATTGGATAGAATGGTCCAAAGAACTGATAATGCTCATCATTACGTTATTGTTGACGAAGCTGACTCAATTCTTATCGATGAAGCTCGTACTCCTTTAATCATCTCTGCTCCAGGTGGAGAACCAACAAATAAGTACTATGACTATGCAAAAATGGTCCAAACTTTGGTTAAAGATATTGACTACAAGCTAGACGAGAAAGCAAAGACTGCTACTCTTTCTGATCTTGGTGTCAAAAGAATAGAACAAAAACTTGGTGTCAAAAATCTTTATGAAGAATCTTTTGATACCATTCATTTAGTTGAGTCCGCCCTTAAAGCAAAGACTCTATACCTTCGAGACAAAGAATATATTGTTAAAGAAAACCAAGTTGTCATCGTTGATGACCACACTGGAAGACTAATGTTTGGTAGAAGATACTCTGATGGTCTCCACCAAAGTATTGAAGCCAAAGAAGGGGTTCCTATTCAACAAGAATCTAGAACTCTTGCTACTATCTCTATCCAAAACTATTTCAGAATGTACCACAAACTATCTGGTATGACTGGTACCGCGGCTACAGAAGCTGAAGAATTTAAATCAATCTACGATACTGAAGTTCTCATTATTCCAACTAATAAACCAGTCATTAGAGAAGATATGGCTGATGTTGTTTACAAAACAACCTCTGCAAAATACTCTGCTATTGCTCATGAAGTAGAGAGAATTAACAAAACTGGCCGACCTATCCTTATCGGTACCAAATCTATTGAACATAACCAAATCATTTCTAACTTCCTTAAACGTAAGAAAGTCACTCACCAACTACTCAATGCCAAAAACAATGAGAAAGAAGCTTTTGTTATTTCTGACGCTGGTAAAAAAGGTGCTATCACTGTTGCGACAAATATTGCTGGTCGTGGTGTTGACATTGTTCTTGGTGGAGCTAAACCAGAGATAAAAGATTTTAAAAAGAAGCAAGCAGGTGGAAAAGTAGATAAGGACCTTGTTGAGTCTCTCAATCTTCCTCCTGCTATTGATCCAGCAAGCTATAAACTCAAAGAATATGCCAAAGCCCTAAAAGAATGGAAAGAAGCTCATGATGAAGTAATTGAGCTTGGGGGCTTACATATCATCGGTACAGAACGACATGAGTCTAGACGTATTGATAATCAGCTTAGAGGTAGATCTGGAAGACAAGGTGATGCTGGTGCTTCACAATTCTTCCTTTCTCTAGAAGATGAAATCATGAGAATCTTTGGTGGAGAACAGATCTCCAAAGTCATGGACTTCCTTAAGATTGAAGAAAACCAACCAATTGAACATGGCATGATCGGTAAAGCGATTGAATCTGCTCAAGTTAAAGTGGAGGGATTCTTCTTTGACCAAAGAAAGAGACTTGTTGATTTTGATGATGTAATGAATAAGCATCGTGAGATTATTTACAAAAGAAGAAGAAGACTTCTTGAAATTGGTAGTGAAGAAACTATCAGTGAAGAATACAAAGATGACAATCTTAAAGAACAAATCGTTGGCTACCTTCATGACGAAGTAGACTCTATGGTTTCAGTCAGAGCTCCACAAAGCTTTACTGAAGATGAATATGAGGCAATCGTCAAAGAATTTACTAAGATCATCCCTTTTGACCAAGCCTCACAAAGAGAATTAACAAAAAATATTTCAAAACATACAGATGCCAAAGAAATCATCAGTGATCTAACTGATATCATTGACCAAACATATGAAGCCAGAGAAAAAACTCTAGGAGAAGATGTCATCAAACAAATTGAAAACTATGTAGTTCTTTCTACTGTAGATGAGAAATGGATGGAACATCTAGAGAATATGGATGCCCTTAAAGAAGGTATCTGGCTTAGAGGTGATAAGAACACTGTCCTTAGTGAATATAAGAAAGAATCTTTCAATATGTTTGAAGGACTAATCACTACTATTGAGTCAACTATTGCCAATAGAATCTTTAGAATTCAACCATCTAGAAACCAACCGATTAGAGTTCAGCCTAAACAAGGGATAGAGAAGAAGGAAGATATTCACGAGAGTTTAACCAAAGAAGTTCAAGATGCAACTGTACCAAGTCCAGCTTCAACTAATACCAAAGGTTCTACCTCTGATTTAGCTGCAGCACTAGGAAAAGCTAAAGCAAAGAAGAAAGCTACACCTGGACAGAAAAGAATTAAAATTAAACGTAATGATCCTTGTTACTGTGGCTCTGGAAAGAAGTACAAGAAGTGTCATATGTTGATTGATGAGGCTTAAATAAAAAAGACTATAAAAAAGCCCTCGTAATGCAACGGGGCTTTTTTTGTTTGTATCTATCGAATTAATTAGAGATGACGATAGAGGTATGGTTTACCTTCAAGGTTGGAGATTATGCAATTAGCAAAGTGGCGATAATCCCATGCTCGTCCAAAAATTGGACCAATTCTCTCTAGCCTGCAACCAGCATGTTCATACAGGTTAGTCACTCTCTGTAGTAACTGATTTTCTAGCATATCCCAAATTTTTGAAGCATCATAATCTAAATCAGAAGCTTCATAATCATTACCAAAGAAATGAACTCTTGAGTAATGAAGCATTTGTCCTTGGCGTTCATACTCCAACATTTGCCAAAAGGGAACACTATATTTTTTCCACTTCCAGATACCTTCCTCATAGATTTCCCACCAGTCATCTCCAAAGCGACTTGTTGAGTATCCCTCTAAGTCAACATGGTATGGCATCGTTAACCTATCCCAATCTTTATCAGACCAAACTCTCCACCACCTTGGCCCATTTGTTTCAAGATCATGAAGCCCAGAAGATATTGCTTCTCCCAAACTAGCCCTAATCAAAAAACTTCTTGGAAC
>JAOUMD010000005.1 GCA_029881675.1 Minisyncoccota bacterium
TAAAGTCTGAATTTGAGCTGTATCAATGTTTAAACTTACAAGCATTATAGTATCAGTCAGAGGTGGGATATCGCCTCTAGTTTCTAAGCTATCTAGACCAAGTAATAAAATGTTTTTATATCCATCAGTGGTTACTATTTCTGCATCCCAACCATCTTTAACTAATCGATAGGAATCCATTATGGAAAGATTTGATTCTTTTTGAAATGATCGATATTTAAAATACCCCAAAATAGAAACTCCAATTAGGGTTAGGAAGAAAAATAACAACACAAAAAGAAGTGTATATAACTGGGCTTTGAGAAATAATTTTATATCCACAATCTAATTATAAACTATGAGGTCTAAGAGAGACTAACCAAAGTTAAAATTAAGATTATTTTAATTTCATTTCTCGTAATTCTGGGAAAATTAAGAATAAAAATTCTCTAGCGGCATGCCTATTTTTTCCTTGATATGGCATATCATGAATATCAAATCCAGGAGAATCATTCATTTCAATGATTACATAACTATCTTTAGTTTGTTTTTTTGTAATATCACTACTCATAAAATCAACTCCTGCAAAAGCTAATCCTGGAATTGTATTTATAGCCTTCAAAGCAATTTCTTTTACACTAGGATGAACTAAATCTGTGTAATCATAAGCATCTCCACCTTGAGAAATATTTGAAACTTTTCTTAAGAAAATTTGAGTACCTACCTTGGGAACTGTGTCTAAATCTAAACCTTGCTCAGTTAGATATTTTTTTAATTTTTTATCTTTAATAATTCTTAAGTGAGATTTATCACTTCCTTTAATACCACGAATCTCTTCACTATTTTTTAATTTAATCAATTTTTCAATTGTATCTATTCCATTTCCAATAACATTTGCAGGGACTCTTTTTAAAACACCAATCACTTTATCTCTTGTACACAAAACTCTATACTCAGTTCCATCAAACATTTCTTCAACAATCACTCCTCTTTTCTTTTTTATAGAATATTCAAAAGCTAAATCAACAGCTTCAAAATATTGATCTGGAGTAGTAATGTCTAAACTAATATTCTCACCCCATGTTCCATCTGTTGGTTTAACCACTAATGGTTTATTTAAATTTTCATAGACATCATTCAGATACTCATTAGTACTATCTTTTCTAACTCTAAAACCTCTTGGAACCCTAATCCCAGCTTGTTGGAGAAGGTTGCTAGTAATCTTTTTATTATGTGTAGCATAAAGAGCCAAAGCTGTAGTTGTAGTAGGTATTTGATGATAATATGACTTTTCTTGACCTTTATATGTCAAAGTAACTATTTGAGTGCCAGGAATAATTTTCCAATCCACACCATAAAGCTCAGCCTCTCTGATGATTAAGCGAGAACTATTGCTAACACTTTTACTTTTTTTTAATCCTTCTGTAGAAAAATACTTGTATATATATTTTGTCAAAAAAACCTTTCGATAACTAATAATTTTATAAATTCTTTATAAGATGAAACCACTGAAATATTCAGCAATCAAATTTTATGAGGTGATAATTCCACCACCCAAACAGATCTTGTCTGAATCAGATTGAAGATAGAATACAGCAGCTTGACCCTCAGCAATCCCTTTGACAGGCTCAGACAGTTTGACTAACCATAAATTACTCTTGTGATCTTGCTTTAAAGTACAGCTAATTAATTGCCCTGTGTGTCTAATTCTGACAAGTAAATTCTCAGTAATTTCATTTTGAGAAAGACTTTTATTAATCCAATGCATATCTTTAACCATCAACTTATCACCATATGTCTCTGCTCCAAAACCAACCATTAACTGGTTAGTTTCTGGAATTTTCTTTATCACATAAAAAGGTGGGATGTTTTGTTTGGTAATAGTCTCACCATTATCTAGTGTAATAATTCTTTTTTTATTTATCTCAAAACCATGTCTTTGACCAATGGTATAAAACCATAATCCAAGATGAGATCCGATTACTTCACCATTTGTATTCACTACTTCACCAGGATTCTCACCTAATCTTTCTTTAAGAAACTCATGAACATTAATATCACCAATAAAACAAATTCCAACAGAATCCTTCTTATCACTGACATGAATATTTCTCTTCTCTGCTTCTGTTCTGACATCTTTTTTAGCGATATCAGCCAAAGGAAAGATTGTATGCTCGACTTGATCTTGACTCATTAGATACAAGAAGTAGGTTTGATCCTTATGTTGATCTACAGGAACCTTTAAGAAGCCCTCTTCTGATTTTGCATAGTGACCAGTCGCAACATAATCAAAACCATTCTCCATCGCCCATTCATAAAAAAGGCCAAATTTAATTTCTTTATTACACATTACATCAGGATTTGGAGTTCTACCTGCTTCATATTCTTTAAAGAAGTATTCAACAACTCTGTCTCTATAGGCATCTTTAAAATCTAAAACCTTAAATGGTAAATCTAAACTAAGAGCAACTTTAAGTGCATCTTTACGATCTTCTTCTGATCTACAACCAGGAGCTCTCCAACACTCTAAATAGACTCCAGTCACCTCAAAACCCTGCTCTTTGAGCAGGTGTGCACATAGTGAGGAATCAACTCCTCCAGACATGCCTAGGGCAACTTTTTTCTTTTCCATAAGTGACCATTATAGCAGAAATAGGCTTATAATGTTATTGCCTATTTCTACTAAAGCCCATGCGTTTTAAAATCTTAGCACCCATTTCTTTCAAACCAGTGGGCTTATCAATCGTATAATAGAAATAATTATTCCCATCGATCACCATTTTAAAAATACTGAACCTCTGTGACTTGTTTCCTTCATCATTAGAGACAAAAATCTCTCCTTGAAAATTAAAATCTTCATCGGCTATTGCTTCTTGTGTACTAACAAACCCTCCTTGCTCATTAGTAACTCCACCAAAGTAATAAACATCTGGTAACTGAGCTGCATTAATCATGTCTTTTACTGCATCTCTAAAAACAGCAAAATTTCCTTCAGCTATTGCTGTTCTTTGTTCATCCGGCAAATCTCTAAGTCCTTTTTCTATGAGTGCACAAACACCCTGGGATTGTTCCATTTCTCGGTTTTGATCTCCTGGTTCAGTTTTTTGTATCATATCTAGCCTTATTAATTAGTACAATCTTCTATCCCATACTCGCCATTTCTGGTTCTCACAATTGAATATGTAGTAGCAGGAATATTTAAATCTTCTGAAAGATCTCTTACTAGAGCTCTGACATATGTTCTTCTGCTAGCTTTAATCTCACACTTTGATATGTAGAAGCTAGCTTCATCTTTTGTACTTAAGTTATTAAAGAATTCTTCCCAGCCAGCTAAAACTTCTTCTTGTCTAAAATCACCTTCAACATTGTTTATTTTCTTTACAATGGTATTTTTTAGCTCTGCTTTATCAATTGTATTTAAGGAAATAACTTTAGCCTCAAAAATCTCTACAGCTCTAAAAAAGTCTTCCATTTCTTCACCACTCTTTGCCAAATCAAAGGCTGATTTCCCTTTGACTCTCTTTGCTGAGAACCTAGGTAATCTTTGATTAATCTTACCTACATATTTACTTAAATAATTGTCTAAAAATTCAATACTCTTTTTCTCCTTTTTAGAATATATGTTTTCAACATTTGTATTTTCACCATACTTATTCTCAGTGATTAATCCCAATAAGTCTTGAGAGTCTGTTTTAATTCCCCATAGAATTTCAAACTGATAAGTCTTTTCTACATCACCTAAGTCTTGCTTCTTATATCGGTCATCTCCACTTAGGATAATCAGGACTCCTTCTGCCATTGGGTCAAGAGTTCCAGTATGGGTGGCTTTTTCATGTCTACTCTTACCAAAATCTCTGGCTAACATATGGGAGGAAACTCCCTGTGGTTGATATACTGCTTTAATCATATTTATCTAATTAAAATTGCTCAAGTAAGTTAACTTTTCCAATTTTCTTCATTTCTTCTTTATATTTCTTTTTATTTGTAACATAAAAACTTGGTAACAGTGGTTTAAATTCTGGATTCATCTCTAATGCTTTATCTATATCTTCATATGACATTTTTCCAAAGTAAATATCATTAATATCAAAATCATTTTTATTTAAATAAGACCACATATCAACCATACCTTCAAAATAAACTAAATCCTTTGTGTAGCCACCGACTTCACTAGTATCTGATAAGCCTCTCTTTTGTCTAAAGGTTGCTGTCCAGCAACGATCTGGATCTTTTATATATTGGCTAAGGAATTGGTATACCTCTACAAAACCACTTTCTTGGGCTTTACAAACAGCTAAATAACGCAATGCAGAACTATATGCTATTTTATTTTTTAAGGGTAAAAGAGCATGCAAGATAGCTAGACCTTCTTCTGTTTTAAGGTAGCTAGAAAAGCCATATTTTTTCTTTTTTCTAAACCAAGGTTGTTGCTCATAATTAATACGACGGATAGCATGAGTACCAATCTCATGATAAAGCATACCTAATAGATCATCTTCTCTGAAAGAAACCGGAAGTCTTAATTTTATTGTTGTAGAATTTATTGAAGTTCTAGCTACAAATGAGCTAGACCAAATAATGCCAAATCTCTTTTCTAATCCATGCATCTTCAAGAATAGTTTAATTTTTTTAGTGACTTCTTCTTGATTTAGTTTTCTACCATTCTGTTCATCTAGATCATTTTCTGAATTGTTGGAAAAGGCTTGATCAACAATTTTTTGTGCTAATTTTATATACTTTTTACTTGGTATTCCATAATCATCTAATTTATCTGTAGGAATATTTTCCTCATAGATAAATTGAGGATTATAACTTGGATCAGAAAAAAACTTCTTTTTTTCTTCAAATAAATTAATAGGGGTTAAAATAGAAAGTATAGACATATATTAATCTTCTATATCACCGATCAAGTATCCTGGCAAATCTCGTCTACCTAATTCTACGTGATGTTTTGTTTTATTTAATGTTTTTGTTACAACCATAGCTGTATCATGCTTCTTTGATTTTAAACTAAATTTTACTTCAACAACCGGTAATTTACCTTCTAATCCTTCTTGTTGTCTCCAAAGTAAATCTTCTAAATCAACCAAACCTAATTCTTCAGCTAAATCAGCAGATATTGCACTGCGATAACGACCAGTATTAACTCTACCTTGTGTTGGATACCACTTCTTATCATCACCATAAATGGAAAGTTGTGGACTTGTTGAAATAATTTTCAAACCTTCTTCAATTTTTATCTTATCTGCAAAACTTTCTGCAAATAATGCTCTTGAAATCTTTACCCCATGCTTTGCGTCTCTGACTTCAAGTCCTTCAACTCTATCTAATCTTCTTTTTAGTCCATCACGATTAGCTAGTTGAATAGAAAGTCCTGGATATCCGTTAAGCTCGACTATCATTGGACCTTTTTCTGGGTGGATAAATAAATCTGCTCCCATAAAAACATACCCAGCTACACTTGAAGCCTCTATTGCGACTTCTAAAGCTTTTTCCCAATTAGGGATTAGAATTCCGTTAACTTTTTTCTTACTTCCTGGAAAATGAGTAATTTTTTCTGACTTTCCTGAAACAGCATAAGTAGTTACTCCAGTTGCCATATCAATTCCTGCTCCGATGGCACCTTGATCTAGGTTAGCTTTCCCTTGAGATTTTTTGGTTGGAATTCTTATCATGGCCATGACTGGCACGCTATTAAAAACAATTACTCTAATATCTGGAGTACCTTTGTATGCATACTTAGTCAAACTTGGGTGAGCTGCAATCATTTCTTCAACAATCGCTTTATGATTTTGGCCCCAGGTTGAATACTCTCCGTCTAGAATGTTACCAACATGTAAGTTGAGATCCTGAAGAGTGTGATTATTTCCATCATTATCTATCCAAATGTCTTTTTTTTCTACTTTCTTAGTAATTAAAACAATACCCTTTCCAGCGCTACCACTAGCTGGTTTTATTACAAAAGGGGTAGGGATTGAACCCCACTCAACATTCTCTATATCTTCAAGAGAAGAAAAAATATGATAAATTTCAGCTGTAGGAATATCATTCTCACTGAGTAATTCTTTGGTCTTTAATTTAGAAAAGCCATACTTTTTGGCAGAATAAGGATTTTGGTTAGTATAGTAGTACCGACCATTCATCCCTAAAATATGAGAAGGCTTGATTGACATTTTTATTCTTCCTCAATTAAAGATCTAAATCTGAACCATTCTTTAAGTCTAAGACCCCCAAATTTTCCAATTACTAAGTTAATTAGTACAGTGGTAATAATTAATAATTCAGGTTCAGTTAATGCAAATTTTTGCATTACCTCAGACCTAAGAATTAAACTTGAAACAAAGGCTAATGCAAGAGTTTCAATTGTTAATGCAATCGCCTCTGATTCTTTTGATTTTGCTTGAGCATCTAAGAAATTCTCAGCAAGCAAGACTAAAATCAAAATAGGGAAAATATTAATACTCATCAAAGAGACAAGACCAAAGGTTGGAGATAAAAGAATTACTCCAAAGATACCCATTGAGATGACCCATAGTAATAAAGCTGTACGTGGCAGGTATGACAGCTTAGTCTTTTTTAGAATTCTCTTTGCAATCAAAGCTACACCAACAATCGCTCCAAATATAGTAATACCTTCGACAATCCCTGTAGAAACCAAAGCCATCGCTAAGACAGCTGGAATATAAATACCAAAGCCTCTCAAGCCAATCATATGTCTAGAAGCACCGATCAAAGAGGCAACTAATGGAAAAGTAAAACCAAAACCAAAATGTTTGGAGTAACACCCTCAGTAATCGCATTTCTGATTGCATGTTGAATAAAGTTATTCCAACCCAATGGACCAACTGGTGTTTCTTCTAGATAAGTCGCCAATTTACTTTTTTGTTTCTCAGTAGGCTGAGTAATATCTTCATCAGTTTTTTCTTTAATTTTCTCAACCACCTCTGCAGAAGGAGATGCTAAAGAAGCTGCAGGAGTAGCATCTGCTGAGTCAGTTGAGTCATTCAAAACTTCTAATTTAGCATTGAGTAAATCAGCTTGAGCGACTACTGGCTTTGCTTGAGTTGATAAAAAGAATGTACTAAAAATAAAAAGTAATAAAAATTGTGAAATAAGTTTTTTCAACATATGGTTCATTATACCTTAATTAAAGGATTAATCCCAAAAATCCCTGGAAGAATCCTAGAATTATTGATACTACCAATAAGGTAAAGAAATAATTTAAATCAGTACCAAATAAAGTCATGTTGTCTATTTTGAAGCCAGGTACTAAATAGGTGGCTAACCATAGTAAACCAACGTGAATTACAATCGAAAATAGACCTAAGGTGACAATGTTAATTGGTAGGAATAATAACTTTAAGATAGGACGAACAATCTTATTTAATAAAGTAATCACCAAGGCCGCAATTACATAAGTAGTCCAATGAAGAATAGTTATATTAGGGAAAAAGTAGGTAACAATAACAAGTGCGATAAGTGTAGCGATAAATGGTTTAAGAATTTTCATAACCTTAGTATATTAAATTTAACCTTGTAGGTCTACCTATGTTAATAACTTCATTCTTGTCCTGTTATGTTACAATTTAACTCGATGAAAAAACCCAATTTCTATATCACCACTACCCTTCCATACGTTAATGCAGAACCACATATTGGCTTCGGACTAGAAATTACTGCTGCTGATGTCATAGCAAGATATATGCGTCAGAGTGGTCACAATGTGATATTTAATACAGGCACTGATGAACATGGACAAAAGATCTATGAGAAAGCCTTAGAAAACAACCAAACCCCACAAGAATACACAGACTTCTGGGCAGCTAAGTTTGAGAATCTCAAAGCTCTTTTAGACGTTGATTACACTCACTTCATTAGAACCACAGATAAAGATCATAAAAAAGCAGCCCAAGAATTCTGGAGGATAGTAAATAACAATGGCTACATCTATAAAAAGATGTACAAGGTTAAATATTGTGTTGGTTGTGAACTAGAGAAACAAGATAGTGAACTAACCGATGGTAGGTGTCCATTACATCCAAACAAAGATCTAGAACTCAGAGAGGAAGAAAACTATTTCTTTAAGTTCTCTGCTTTCCAGGACAAACTAACAGAGTTATATGAGAACAATCCAGACTTTGTTAAACCAGAAGGTAAATTTAATGAGATAAAATCCTTTGTTAAAGGTGGTCTTAAAGACTTCTCAATCTCTAGACTCAAAGAAAAGATGCCATGGGGTGTAGAAGTACCAACAGACCCAGACCATGTTATGTATGTTTGGTTTGATGCCCTCGTTAACTATATTTCTACCTTAGGCTGGCCAAATACAGAAGGAGAATACAAAGACTTCTGGCCAGGTGTACAAATAGCAGGAAAAGATAACTTAAGACAACAATCAGCAATGTGGCAAGCAATGTTACTAGCAGCAGACCTACCTCCATCAAAACAAATCCTTATTAATGGCTTTGTCAGTATTGATGGACAGAAGATGAGTAAATCACTAGGTAATGTTATCTCACCACAAGAAATGGTCGATAGATATGGTACAGATGGAACTAGATTCCTTCTGATGTTCCTTGGGCCAATCGGTAGTGATATGGATACCAGCTGGGAGAAACTAGATACTGCTTTTACTGCTCATCTTTCTAACGGGATAGGTAATCTTTGTTCTAGAGTAGCTAAGATGTGTGAGAAAGCTGAGTTAAGTGGAAATAAAGAAACTGTAGAAGTATCAGAAACAGTAAGTGATAACTTAGAACAAATGAATATTAAAGAAGCTTTAGAAACAATTATTAAAGCAATTGGTGAAGCTGATGGTTACTTAAGCAAGCAGCAACCATGGACTAAGAGTGGTGATGAGCAGAAAGTTATCTTAAACAAATCAGTGACAATGATTAAACAAATAGCTACTGACTTATTACCTTTCATGCCAAAGACTGCACAGAATATTGTTGATCACTTCAGTAATGACAAGATTGTTGCTCTTAAACCATTGTTCCCTAGGTTAAGTAAGTAACTACCAAACTATGGTCATAGACACCCACTGCCACTACAACGATCCCAAGATCAAAGATAATCTAGAACAATATTGGAAAGAGGCTCAAGACAAAGGGGTCACTACTGCTATTCTCATTGGAACCAATATTGAAGATAGTAAAGAAGTCATAGAGATGGCACAAGCTAATAAAGACTTCTACGCAGTCATTGGTGTTCATCCAGAACATGCAGATCAGTTAGATCTTAATCAATTAGAACAACTAGCTAAAGAAGATAAAGTGATTGGAATTGGAGAAATTGGTTTAGATTACTATTGGGAAGATAAATCAGCAGATAACTTTCCCCAAATAGTTCAAAAACAAAAAGAAGTTTTTATTAAACAACTAGAGTTAGCTAATAAACTTAACCTACCTGTTTCTATTCATGTTAGAGATAAGAATAATGAAGCTTATGATGATGTCTTAGCTATTATCAAAGAACACACTCCAAACAGTAACTTTGTTCTTCATTGTGTCTCAGGACCAGAACATTATATTGAACAGATGATCTCCCTAGGTGCTTATTTTGGTTTTGATGGTAATGTTACCTACAAGAATGCAGAAGATATTAGAAATATCTTAAGGATGGTACCTAATGACAAGATAGTGGTAGAAACAGATGCTCCTTATCTACCACCAGTACCTTATAGAGGTAAGGTGTGTGAGCCTTGGATGGTTGTTGTTACTGCTGAGTATATTGAAGAGGAGTTTAAAATTGATAAAAAAGAATTTAAAGAAAATAGTAAAAAACTATTAAATATCTTAATGCCTACCTCTTAAAGATAAAAAACTTCTTTTTGTTTTAAATGGATTATTTTCAGCCTCATAAAATCCTTGGAAAGTTTTCCAGATATTATCTTCTTCACCAATTAGAACAAGTGGTGAAATTTGGCTTTCTGGTAATTCATAAGTAGATGCATCTAAAGGATCATGAAGTCCCCTATGAGGTCTAGTTGGATCAAATGTTGCAATAGATCCATCTCCTAAGTCAACTTTTACTAATGAATGTGACTGCTTAACCTTGAGCGGATTAGGATTAGCATGAATTGTAACTGTTTCAACATTAGGATTATCTAAAGCTAATGCATCACTAGTTGTATGACACAAGCTACCTATATCATGTCCAGTCTTCTCAATTTCTTTAGTATCTAGATCAACAACTTGATCCATCCGTGGAATTAGTGATCTAACAATATCAATAAACCTATTTTGATATTTATCATTTGTAAAAACAAACAAAAAAACATATCCTCTATATTCAAGAGGAGTAAAGCCTTTTTCCTTTTTTAATTCTTCATGACAAGGAAGACCAACTAATCTTCGATCACCTTCAGGGATCATTTTTATCCCCTGTTTTTCTAAAAAAACTTCTCTAGTTTGTTCTGTCATATTAACTATCTTATCAGTCCCCCCCCACGATATCCAACACCCTCTCCATATCTGCTTGAGTCTTAGATACATCACCTCTTAGAGTAATTACAATCTTTGTTTGTCTATTAGATCTAGATAACTTAATCTGACTCTTAGCTTGGAGTCTTCTTTGGAGTTGTTCTCTTACCTTATCTACTACTGCTTGATCTACTGTTTCTATAATATGATTCTTACCACCCTTTGTTATTCCACTGTTTTGTTTATAGTGTCTGACTAACTCTTCTGCTCTTCTGACAGATGCTTTGTCTTTGATAATTTGTCTAAAGATCTTCATGGCCATCTTCTCATCATCTAAAGAAACCAAGGCTCTAGCATGACCTTCTGAGATAGTACCTTCACTAAGTGCATCTTTGATAGCATCAGGTAGTCTAAGCAGTCTCATGGTATTTGAAACATATGAAGGTGACTTACCTACTCTTTCAGCAACCTTTTCTGAAGTTAGATTAAATTCTTGTAACAGTCTGTTAAATGCTTGAGCTCTTTCTAGTGAGGTAAGGTTAGATCTTTGGACATTCTCTACAATAGCCATCTCTAACATACCCTTTGGGGTAGTCTTTTTAACATGGACTGGGACTTCAGTAAGACCAGCTAATTTAGAAGCTCTCCATCTTCTTTCTCCTGCAATGATTTGATATCCAGCTGGAGTATGAGCCACTACTAGTGGCTCTAGTACTCCATACTCTTTAATTGAGTTAGATAGTTCCTGTATCTCTTCTGTCTTGATCTTCTCACGTGGTTGAAAAGGATTAGCTTGTAATTGATCAATGGAGAGCATTTGGAGTTTAGACATGCTTAATGTATATCACATTTCACGAGGGCTGTCTGAGGAAATAAAGTTTTCACACCCATAGATACACAAAGCCCTCCGTCGATAGGAGGGTTGTGATGTTACATGTTACCGATTTCACTAGCTTGGTTTCTCACTACCGATAAGGGTTGTGAAAATTTCATGACCTAGTTCAATCCGGCGGATAAACTCTTCCCATGCCAGTATATCCATTGAGTCATCAGCTTCTTCAAACCTACTTTGAGCGTATACCAGACGAATCCGATACATGGCATATACCTGTTGAGGATTCTGGGGGACAAAACGATTGTCTTTTGCTCCACCAACTGCTCCAAATGGGTAAGTTTGATATTCAGCTATCAGAAGAGATTCCGGTCTTACTGAAGTTCTATGACGTGTTACATCTTGAAGATTTGCACGTAACTGAGCAACTTTCAAACTTTGTAAAGCCATAATGCCTTTGCTCGCCTTTTTAGCTTTCTCAAAGTCAGAATCTGAAGTTGAAGAAATATACCAACCCATCTCTTCTAACTGATAATACCAATTTGATGTACTGGGATTTACCAACCATTCATCAAACATGGCTTGCAAAGTCTGTTCTTGTTCAAGTTCCATTGATAACCAAAGAACATCATCCATTAGTACCACCGGAGCCATCATGCCAGGCCAATAGTCATTAGCGACTAGTTCTTTAGGAAGGCATGCCGTCAATCTACGAAACTCTGCACTTTGTTCAAAGCGATCCCACTTAGTCATCTTCTTTCCTCATTTCTCATCAGTAAATAGTCCCATAATTATACCACAATACAACTATATATCCATCAAAAAACCTCCCATTACAGGAGGTTTTATATTTCTAATTAATTATGAATTATTTAGTAACAACAGAAGCTGTTGTCTTACCAAACTTCTTACCAAATTGTACAAAACCATCAATCATAGCAAAGATAGTATGGTCTTTACCCATTCCTACACCTTTAGCAGCTTTGACTTTAGCACCACGTTGTCTAAGGATAATTTGTCCGACAGCGATTTTCTCACCACCAAATTTCTTAACACCAAGTCTTTTACCATGGCGTTTACCTTGTGCTTGTTGTGCTACTTTACCTCCAGCTTTGACGTGTGACATATTAGTTTATTTATTTTTTATTTAATGTAAATACAATTATTTGTCTCTGAACAACAGCGCCAAATCTGGCATATACTACTGGTTCAGAGGTAGTAGTGTAACCTAATTGCTCTAACTTGTCAATTAATTTAGCCAAGTCATAAGTCTTTTTTGGTGTTTCTACCATTGGAAAAACGATAACAATCTTTCCTCCACCCTTTAATACTTCTCTAAAAGCTTTAAATGCACCTAAGTACATCTTTTCTAAACCTTTAAATACATTGTTTAATTCTTTAAATTGTGGCTTTGGTTTACCAAGGAAAGGCTCTGTGACAATAACATCAACTGGGTTTTCTCTTAATTCTTGAAGCTTAGCTACTTGAGTAGCATCACTGAAGAAAAGCTTTGCTTCTCCTGTGACATCATATTGATCTCTTAACCATTCAATATTCTTTTCAGCTCCAGCTGTAGCACGACCATCAATATCACTACCAACTACATCATGACCAGTCATAAGACCTTCAAGAAGAACTGTTCCAGTTCCACAGAATGGGTCATAGACAGTCTTTGAAGTATTACCTGTACCGATATTAACCATCATTCTGGCTACTTTTGGTGGAAGCATTCCCTTCTTACTATCTGCATATGGTTTTCTTCTATCTCTTTTTGTCCAGTCATCAATGTCTTGGACATCGATAGTCTCACCAAGATAAATCTTGTCTAAGCTACCAATCACATCAACTTCAATGACATCATTTTGATGAAGTAAGACTGCAGCACTAAGGCCTGTCTTAATATGTTCAATAAAACGGCTAGGAAGATCAAAATGTTTCTTGATCGCTTTTTTAATTTGTGTTTCTGAAATTTCTAGGGATGTTTCTCCAAGGAGACCGAGACCAAAAGTAAGCTTACCTTCTACTTTTCTCTCTACTAAATATGAAGCGATTTCTTTTAAAGATTCTTCTTCATATCTGTAAGTTCTTTGATTTGTTTAACTAACTTTACTGTTCCACCTGTCTTTTTAAAGATAGCTTTTGCAGTTTCATCATCTTTAATCTCTACGTGAGCTAACTCCTCTGTAATAGGAGTCACATCATCACCAAGCAAAGAGCGAAGTTCTAACAAAGAAAGTTCTGGTGTATTTCCTAAAAGGAAAAAGTAACTAGACATAGAATTTAGTATAACAGTTTAAAGGGAAGATTATTTAATCTTGACGACTTCAAGAGTACTCTGATGAGATCTGTGACCTTTAACCTTACGGTATTTAGATTTTGCTTTATATGTAGCAACTCTAAGTTTCTTACCTTTACCGTGAGAAAGGACCTTGAGGGTAACAACAGCTTTTTCTACAAGTGGAGTACCGACTTTAACGTCATCTCCATTAGCAACAAGTAAAACATCTTTAACATCAAAAGAAGAACCTTCTTCTTGATCTAAGAGGTCTACAACAAAAGTTTCACCAACGATAAGTTTGTGTTGCTTGCCGAGTAATTGAATAATAGCGTATTGATTTTTGTCTGACATGTAATGTTTCCTTTTAAACAAGGCCTAATTATATCATGACTTGAGGTAATAGTAAAAGGGGCTGTATTTCTTACTGATTCTCAAACCTACCCTTATAAAAAGCCTCTCCTTCACATCTTTGGAAGGCTAACTGGCAAATTCTTTCTCCTGCATGAAGAGATAATGTATTGGGACTTAAATTAGTAATTTCTAAAACCTGATGATTATCTACTCCTGGTTGAATAAGACCTGCAGAGATATGGATAAGAAGTCCCAATCTTGCAAATCTACTTCTACCCTCTAACCAACCACAGATATTACCTGGAAGATTAATCTTCTCTTTGGTAATAGCGATAATAGTTTGTTGAGGCTTTATCTCAATCATATCTGTCTTGATATGATCTGTGTAATCTAAGTAATTTGTTTCTTCTTTAATGGGAATAACAGTTGATTGATCTTTATATACCCAGAAATCATCAGCCAAGGTTAGGTCAACAGAAACAACACTAATCTGGTCATCGCTTAAAGGTGGGGTAATTTTAATATTACCTTCCTCTAACTCCTTTTTAATGGCTTGGTTTGTTAAAAGCGGCATAGGAAATAGATTGTACCACTAAAAAAGTAGTATGTAATAAATAACTATAACTCTTGATGATTTCTCTTATTTCTTATAAATGAGTAAGCAATAACACCGGCAAATCCAATCCCAACAGTAAGTGCAAGAGCTATTAAAACTTGAGTTAACAAACTTAGAGAATCTTCAGATGTCGTCACTACTGGTGTTTTTGTTGTAACCTCTTTGTCTGATCCAAGGTTTCTAACTACCACTTCCTTAGCTGAACAATTAGGGCTAGATGGATTTGTCGCAAGTCGACAAACTCCAGTAGAACAACTGAGAGTATCTCCACAGTCACTGTTTGTTGTACATTCTTTACTACAGAGGTTTTCTATTGTGTTTGTAATAGTCTGGTCTGACTGACAAACACTACTTTGAGGATTTGATGTGACTCGGCACTTACCTTCAAAACAACTTAAACCAATTTTACATTCTATTGCTTGAGAACAATCTTGATTACAACTTTTACTTCGTTGAGAGATATCTTCACATTTTAGACTGGTCAGATTTGTTGCTAAACGACAGCTACCTTCATAACAAAGTAAATTCTTGCCACATTCTGAAGAAGATTGACAAGATTCATTACAAGCTGCATCGTCTGTTGTAATAACTACTTGTGCAATGACAGAATCAGTTGCTTCCTTTTCTTCACCCTTTGTTATGACTGGAGTTGGAGATACCTGAACAAAACCACCTTTAGGTTGAGTTACTATTCTTGGGGTCGGTGTAGGAGTTGGAGCAGTTGCGATTTGATACTCTTGAATGATAATTGGTTTAAGGATATTTCTTAATTGTTGATGTTTATTTACTTTTGTAAAAAAGCCGTCAAAGACCATTGCTAAATTACCTGATTTCTTTGCAGTAAAGGTAATTTCAGCCACATCAATAGGGCTATTACTACTAAATGGTTTATATGGATCATTGGTAATTGCCGCAAAACTAACTTTATGACCACCTTCAATACTTTCAACCTTATCCCAAGCCCATCTCAATCCTTGCCCTTCTTTAACGTTAATTGTGACTTCGTCTGTAACATCTGTCAGTAAGTCAAAAACAACTTGAATACCATCTATTGATTCTCCATTTGTATCTAATCTTACAAAAACAGTTGAGAGAGTCTCTGCTCTGAGTGGGGTTGTGGATGGAACTAAAATAATTTCTGCTTTTCTATAATCTTCACTAGCTTGTTTCCTAACTTCTTGACTTTGTAAAAGTCCAACAAATATTCCCACAAAGATAGACACAAACAGAAAAATAATTGAGATAACACTTAACGCGTGATGACGAGCTTCCTTATTTTTAACTACATTAATCAATGAGCCTTCAATCTTCTCTAATTGTGTTTTATGAAAGGGATTTAAATTCATGTTAATTAATTAGATACACTAGTAACTGCTTTGCCTTCACACTCTGATAAGTCAGAGATTCCTCTTTTACCCCATTCTTTAAATAATAATGAAAGTTTTCTGGTACTGAGTCTCTTTTCTTTCACTAATACTGTGTAATCATCTAAATCAGTAATATTGTCACAGCTATAGTCAGCTTGAAGGCTCAATGTCCCAGCCTTAACTACTCCTACAGCAAAGAAAAGCATACCAATGACAAAGATTGATATAAACTTTTTATTAGAAAATTTTGAAGATAACAACATATCTAAATATAGTATGTATATCTAGATGATAAAAGTCAACTTATTGTGCAACTTCTTTACTTTGTAAAGCAATTCTCAATGCTCCATAGACAGGATCTTTAGTTGGAATAACTATATTTAAGGTTGGGAATGCTTGTGATAGCTTTCCACTTACTAGCTGTTTCATGTAGTCATTAAGGAGTACTTTACCAGCAAAGACACAATCAGCTGGTCTGTTGTTTAGACCTAATTTTTCTATAACAACCTTAGCCATTATAAAAAGTTCCTCTCCAGCTTTATCTATAATTGATTTTGCCGCAGCATCCCCTTCTGCTGTTGCCTCAAAAGCTAACTTTGCTAATGCTGCAATCTGCATTTTTGACAAAACAGGATTATATACACTTTGCTTAAGATCTGGAATTGAAGCTGTTTGAAAATAACTATTTACTTTCTGTTCTAAAAGAGACTTGGGTGCTCGACCATCATAACTTTTAGCTGCCATTTGTAATACCGAAAGTCCAATTTCATAACCAGAGCCCTGATCAGAAATAATATAATCCAATCCTCCAGTCTTATGTGTCTGACCCTCACTGTTTAATCCAAAACAATTAGATCCTGTTCCTGAAATAATTGCCAATGCGTCATTACTATCTGATGCAGTTCTCAATGCAATATAAATATCATTCATGAATTGAAACTCTTCTATTTGAAAATCTGATAGAACATGTCTGAAGGACTCTTCTGTTTTTTTCTTTTCTATCTCGGTATCAATCCCAGCCAGACCCATCACTAATTTTTTGATTGTAAATCCTGGAGGTAAATTTTGTGTTGCCTGCCTAATTCCTTCTCTTAGAGCAAAACTAGCTGCACCCAGATTAGAAACAGTTAAACTAGTTGGACCAGATAACCCTTCCCCGACTACTTCTCCATTTTCATCTGCACACAAAACTCTCGTCTTGGTACCTCCACCATCAATAGCTAAAAAATAATTCATAATTCGTGAATAATAGAGGGTTGCTCAACTTTTACTTTTCCTAGCTTAACAAGAGCTTGTTGATAGAGCAAGACTGTTCTAACATACTCAGCATGGGACCAAACAAGTGGTGTAGCAGACAAGGATTCTCCATGATCTGGATCTAACTGTTCTGCCATCACTCCAGATGGGTATAAGTGTTTCTCAATCCAATCAAATATTTGACGAGCAAAATCGAAATCTTCTTCTGAAACATTATCATTAGCTAATCTTCTCTCAACTTCCCATAAGGTTGTAATAAACCAAGGGTTTGACTTATCTCCACTCCTAAAATAGGCATCATTTTCATATCTAATAAAGCCACCTGTATCTCCAGGATTCCCTAGTCTTTCCATAACTTGTTTATGTGTATTTTGGAATAAAGGATCATCTTGCTTAAACATCCCAAAATACCATAGTCCAAATAGTGAGCTTGAGTCTATAACTTCAATTTGTTTTATTTCTCCATTACAACATTCAACATAGCGAATAAAGCTATTTAAGTTTGTACTATATAAATGATCTATTGTTGCTTTCTTTACTTCTTTAGCAGCCTGTTGATACTTCCTCATGTGATTTCTCTTACCCAGTAGCTCACTAAACTTTGCAGCAGCCATTAAGCCCCCATATACACTTGCACAAGTATATGTAGAAACTCCTATTACTTCTTCCCAAAGGTCATAAGAAGGCATGGGCAAACCACTCTCTTTATTTCTGAAATCAACAAGGAAATTTGCCATTTTTTCAATAAATGGTTTATACAAATCTTCAATAAACTCAATATCTTTTGTATGGTCATAATGATGCCATAAAGAGTATAAAACCGAAGCTGTTTCATCTTCTTGAATAGGCAATTGAAGTTTCTTATCTTGTAACCATACACTTTGTGCCGAAGGAGAATGCCAGGTTGAACCTAAGCTTTGATCTGAGTTAAATCGATGATGTAAGTACCCATCTTCATGTAGGACATCTTTACAAAACTTAAAGAAATTCTTTGTTACTTCTGTGAACCCAGCTCCATCTAAAACACTGACAATAAAAGCAGCATCACGAGGCCACATATATGCATAATCATCCTTACCATACTCAATCATGGCACTATCTGCTGAAGCAATAATACTTCCCCTATTGTCTGAATGAGCTCTTAGAATAAATAAAGATGTATTAAAAAGTTTATTTTGCTCCTTTGTTAAAAAGTTAAAATGGAAGTTTCTTCTATCTAACCAAGCATGCCAATAATCTTCAGTAGAATGTAGCATTCCTTCTGGAGTCTTATTCATCACCATATCATTGAGAGAATAAACTTCATCCAAAGTCTTGGCAGCGGCTATCCAGTAATAAATAGTAGATTTTTTCTTTCCTTCACATGATGTACAAAATCTAATTGTACTATCTACGCTACCATGCTCTACTCCATTCTTCCCTAATTTACCATCCTCTGCATCAACATAGGTACCTTTATGTCCTTCATAGTTATAAGCACCCACTGAGAAATCATCCATTTTTTGACCAGAGTCTGTTCTTCCATTAACAATAAAAATTCTTCTACCTTTATAGTGAACTACTGCATTATGGGTAGGATCATAGAAAGCAGTATTACGTTTCTTATTTTCCCCAATTAGAAAAACTTGGTGGAAAAAGACTTTTACATCTCGGATATCATCAGTATGGTTATATATCTCTACCTTACGAATAAAGACATTTGACTCGTTATATACACAGTCTTCCATTACTAGAGAGATATTAAGATCTTTATTCTTACAGACTAAATAGCCAATCATTGTCTCTGGCTTATACCCAATCTTTATTACCCAAGTACCATCATCTAACCAAGTAAATTTATCATCGACCATAATACCGATTCGATGTTTGTTACCTGAGACATGGTTTTCTAAACCAACATAGGGGAAATAAAAATCGCGCACAAAACCAAACCTATCAAGGCAGACGACAGATTGACCGTTTCCAAGTACTAAAGCTCTGGGCATACAAACAGTTTAGCACTTTTAGAATATATAGAGGAATAGTAGAAAAAGGGTTATTGATACAAAAACGACGAAGGATATTTCCCTTCGCCGATTTCTTGTATATTTGAAAGCAGTTTATAGAGGCAAGACCAATGATCTGATCTTATCCTCTGTTTTGTAAATAACATGATGACCAAGTTTTTCAGTTATTTCATCACGTTCTATACCGGTAAAAACTGCGATTTTTTTCTCAGCACGGAGAGTTTGAAACAAATGCCGTGCACTGCCAGTAAATGAATGAGTCACAGACACCAGTAGATCAGTGTTTTCAGGCAACCGATCTGGCATGGTTGTTTGCCAGATAATAGATTTAAATCCTTCTCTACGAAGCATCAAATCTATCTCATTGAAGAAACGTTCATTGTTTGTCACGACCACTGCACTCTTATCATTCTCAGACATAAGTAACTCCTTATCATCGTAAATTCTTCGTTATTATAGGACAATAGTATTATAAAATCAAGCTATAGACGTACAAAAGGCGAGGTATGACCCCGCCAATTGGTGAAAATTATTCAGATACTCTGCTTAAAGCTTCAGAGATATCTATAATTGAGAACGGCATAGAAACAGTGTTACAGGTTGTTGAACCATATACTGCTCCAACAAAGATAACTGATGTATTTTTCAGGATTCCAGTGATATATTCACATAGCTCTTGCGTAATGCTATGTGCATGAAATATTACCACACCATCAAAATCAGAATAATCTAAATATACACTGGTCATATCTTGCAAAACAAGAATATTTTCATACCCAAGCTTCTTTAATATCAGCCCGAGTGTGTACCGTACTCCAGAATCTCTTGCAACAACTATCAAACCCATCTGTAAACCACCTTTATATCGTAAATATTCAGCAGCATTATATCACTACGCATATGATATGTAAATAAACTATGGGATTATTGTAAAATAAATTATTCCTGAGGAGGAGTTTCAGTATCAGTCTGAACTTGAGTCTGAGGCTCAGGTTGCACTTCAGCAGCTTCTGCTTGTCTGGCCGCTCTTCTTCTACGAATGGCTATCTCAAGAATAATTCTTAATATAACTACAATACCTGCAAAGATGATCTCAATTAGACTTAAAGGCGGTAAATCAAATTTTCCACTGTTTGACCATGCAATCCATGAATTATATTTAAGCAAACCAAAGTGAATCATAACAAAGATATAAGCGAGATACCCAACTCTTAAAGTCTGCCGCCATCTCTTGCTTCCCAGCTCATGCATAACATCATCATTAGAAACAACTGCCATCACTATAAAAATAATAAGACCAAGTGTGGCAAAGATCATTGTGGGAATATGTCCTAGCACCCAACTTGGAAGTGGAAATTTATTTGGTAAAAGAAATAAAGATACAAATATATGGATAACAGAATAATAAAAACCTACTAATCCTAAAACTTTTCTATAGATAATTTTAGTATCTACAAAGTCCCAGAAATAACACAGTCCACTAAGAGCAAAAGATAAACCAATTAAAATAATAGAAACAAAAGCAAATGCTTTATTTGCAATATATAAATCAAAATCTCCTCTTCGAACAAAAAGATATAAACTACCTAAAACAAAAGTTATGACACTAAAGACAAGTGTATTAATCCACATTCTTAAAGGACTAACTGGTTTTGTCTTTTTAACTATTTGATTAAATCTTTCTTGGAAAGGCATTTTTATTATCTAATTTATTACGTAATTAATTAAATAATACCTTGTAATTGACTAACAAACAACTTTTTTAACTTAAATTAAAAATGAGGACTTATATTTAATTCTTTGTAAATAATTTTTTTACTTCTTCTTTAGTCAACTTAATAGATCTCTTCTGTCCAAGCATCTTGATATCAAACGGACCCATCTTTACTCTAACAAGTCTAATTACGTTATAACCAATTCTTCTCATCATTCTTCTGATAATACGATTTTTACCCTCATGCAAAATAATCTCAAGCCAAGTGTTACCCTGCTCATGTCTTAAAATATTGACTTCGTCAGGTTGAACATAACCTTCTTTAAGCTTTACACCTCTTTGGAGATGATTTAATGCTAAATTACTTGGAGCTCCACCAATTAAAACATGGTAAACCTTCTTTATTTCATGGGTTGGATGAGTCATCTTGAAAGTGAAGTCGCCATCATTAGTTAAGATCATTAATCCTTCACTATCCATATCAAGTCTTCCGACAGGATAAAGTCTATCCTTTTCTTCAGGGACTAATTCTAAAACTGTTTTTCTACCTTCTTCATCTTTGACTGTAGAAACATACCCTTTTGGCTTATTTACTAAAATATAGATAGGAACAGGAGGTTTTCCGGTAGTAACTTTCTTACCATCTACAACAATGATATCTTCACCAGCTTTGATTCTTTGACCAATCTTAGCTACTGCACCATTGACTTGAATCTTCTTTTCTCTAATTAAATCTTCTGCTTTTCTTCTAGAAACTATACCTAATTTAGCCAAGTAGGCATGAATTTTAGGATAACGACTTTTGTCTGGTGGACCACTTGGTTTACCTCCAGAGTTTGGTTTATTTGAATTTGGTTTTCTTTTTTGATTACTGTTTTGATCAGGCATATTCTTGTATTATATACTTAAAGTCTAATTATTATGAACCTGACATCAATACTTGCCCTATTTATTAGTGGTGTTGCGCTACTTTTAATCTCCTCACGCCTTCTAGTTGAAGTTAGTAAACAACTAGCAGAGAAGTGGAAACTCTCCCCGTTATTTATTTCTTTGGTTCTTGTTTCACTTGGTACTAATCTCCCTGAATTCACTGTGCTCATCTCATCATTACTAAGTGGAGATGCTGGTCTTGCAATGGGAAATGTGGTCGGAAGTAACATTAGTAATATTACTTTGATCTTTGGAGCTGGAATTATTCTTCATTCTCCTAAAATTGGAACCGTAAAAACTCAAAAAAATAATCTATTAATGCTGCTACTGACAGTAATCTTTGTAGCAATGGAATTTTTACCAATTCATAGGCTAATTAAAGGAATTACTTTATTAATCTTCTTATTTGGATTTATCGTTTATGAATATTCTCTAGCAAAATATGGACAGTTGCATGAAGACAAGAACTTATTTGAGAAAATTGAAGATAAGATTGAAGATACAACTGATGACGTCTTCAACCAAGGTGGTTCTATTCTTATCTCTGTCTTAGCTATAGTTGGAGCAATTTTTGGACTAGGAGTCGGAAGTGATTTGATTGTTGGGTCTGTTAATCAACTGGCAACACTTCTTAATATTTCTACTACTTTAATTGGAATCACACTTGTCGCAACAACAACTTCTCTACCAGAGATGATTACTATAATTATTGCTGGAGCTAAGAAAGAAGATAAGATTGTTGTAGGAACACTAATAGGTAGTAATATATATAATTTGGCAATGTTTGTCCCAATATTACAGTTTTCACCATACAATATTGGTCTAAGTAATAGTGATTTAATCTATCTACTCTTCTCAGTCTGTTTCTTTGCCTATGTGATAATCTCTTCAAAAGGAAAAAGAGTTCCAAAGATGTATGGGGCTGTCTCTATTGCTATCTTTATCTTTTTCTTGATTACTTCGTTTAGTTAGATAATTATCTATTCTTTATTGCAGCTTTAAGAAATTTTCTATGTCCTTCTGGTAAGTCTATTTTGAGAGCCTCTTCTACACTAACCCATTTATACTGGTCATGTTCCCAGCTTAATCTTACTTCACCACTCTTTAGATTGGCTTTATAACCAATAAGTAGAATACTAGACTGTGGATCATCTCTAAGATGAGTAATTAGTGATATTGGCGCTACATCTTCTATCTCTAATCCAGTTTCTTCCCTTGTTTCTCTAACTATACCCTCTTCAGCTTCTTCCTCTTCTAATGCTCCACCAGGAAAATCCCAGCCACCAGCTCGAGCACACTTATTTGATCTTTTGAGAAAAAGAATTTCATTATTTGAATTAAAGACAACTACTTTTTGTCCAACTCTAAAGTTAACAATGACAGAAACATGGTCAGGATTATATTCATTCATATTGAACTAAGTCTGTCTTGTATGTAGTACTGAATGAAAGACCTTTATATCTTCTTCATGATCTGAAAAAATATCTCTATATACTTGAGAATCATTGGTAGATTTATTAAAACTCTTACGAAGTGAACCTGCCACAATATCAGCAAGTTGAATTAAAACATTAAATTTAGAATCTTGGAAAATAAGATGTTTCTTTGTTTCTTCTGGAGAGCTACAAAGATGTTTATTAAAGTATTCAGTTAATTTATCCCGATAATACCTTTCTCCAAAACTATCTATCCTAATTTCTGAGTTCTGAATCTGACAATCTTGGTGTTCTAAAAGTGATCTAATCGCATATTGATAATAGTTCTTTTTGAAATGTTCTAATTGAAGCTCATTCATTCTCACTTTATCAAAAATAACAGCTCTGACTTTAAAATTAAATTGTTTAGCAACTTCTAAAATTTCAATTCTGTCCTTTCTTTGCAATTTTGTAAACTTAAATTCAAATGAATCTCTTTTATTCCACTCTTTCTTTAAATTCTTTAAAGCACTTCTGGCTCTATCGGCCTCAGCATGATCTTCAAAGATAACTAGAGCAACAATAAAAAAACGGCTTGAGCCATCTTCTATTCTGAAACCAGGGTCACCAGTTTCATCAATAAAGATCTTCATAAATTACTTTCTTTTTAGTTCAACTATTTTTTGCAACAATTCTAGTTGCTTCATTTCATCTTCATCACTCACCTTATTTTTCTTTGCTAACTCGTCTAACTCTTTAGTGATTTTTTTAATTTCGCTTTTTACCATCTCTTTTTTATATCGTTTCAAAATTGTATCCCATTCCTCTGCAACATTTAAATCCTCAATATGTTTTAAATACTTTGGATTAAGATAAATATCACTAATATTAACTTTAATATCATCTGGTAAATCAGCCATGATGTCTTTTAAACTGACTTTCTTAGAATCAACAACTATTCTTAAAAACAAGTTTATTTCATTGACAGAGAATGTAAAATTAACAATTTCTAATGCTTTATCTTTCAGTTGTTGAATTTTTAAATTAAGTAATAAGAAAAGCAAATATTTCTCAATCTTTTCTAGTGTAGAGACTTTTTTTGGTTTTGTTTCTGTGTAGCCTGGATACTCTTCTGGTGGTGGAGCCACATCTCTTCTCACTACACCTTTCTTTTTAGCCAAAATAGTCTTTTTTAAATCATCTTCAACTAATTCTTTTTTAACTCCTAGGATAGCTGCCAACTTTTTAACATAGAAATCTTTTTCTACGCTATGGTGAATCTGAGAAAAAACATTAGCTAAATCATCTATTATTTCTCTCTTACCTTCTGGGGACTCTGGGTCAAACTTTTTGATTGCAACTTGTAATAAGAATTCATAGACCGAGACAGAACTCTTAACTGCTTCTCGCCATGCCTTGGGATCAGATCTAGCAATATCATCTGGATCTTTTAACTCACTGCTATCTCCACTCACACCTTCTAAATTTGCTACTCTCAGTTCTAATCCACTCCCTTTGGCAATTGTAATTGCTCTTTTTGTTGCTTCAATCCCAGCACTATCTCTATCCAAAGCTAAGATTACTTTTCCTGCAGCTCTTGAAATTAACTTTACATGCTCCTCAGTCAGAACTGATCCTTTTACTGCCACTACATTATTGACATGAGCTTGAGCACTGGAAAGAACATCAAACTCACCTTCACATACCACAACTTCCTTTGTCTTTCTGATATCTTGATATAACTCACTAAAACCAAACAGCATCTCTGATTTATGATAGAGTTCTGTTTCTGGAGAATTAATATACTTGGCTTCCTTAACATCTTTAACTAAGACTCTTCCAGAGAATCCGACAACTTGACCTCTATGATTCTTGAGTGGAAACATCAATCGACCACGGAATCGATCATAATATCGACCACCTTTACCAATGATTAAACCAGCTCTTTCTATCAGGTCTAAACTATATTTTTTCTTTTTATGAAGGTAATTTACTAAGCCATCCCACTTGTCTAATGAATACCCAAGTTGAAATAATTTAATTGATTCACTATTTGTGCCACGTTGCTTGAGATAGTCTCTACCCACTTGTCCCGCCTCATGCTCAGCTAAAAGATATACATAATATTGTCTAGTTAAATCTAATATTTCTAGTAATTTTTCCCTATCTTGATCTTTATCACTTTTGACAAATTGTTCTAACTTTATCCCAGCTTGATCAGCCAGTGTTTGAAGTGCTTCAGCAAAAGTCATCCCATCATACTTCTCTAAGAAATTAATCACGTCTCCACTCTCACCACAACCAAAACACTTATAACGTTGCATTACTTCATTGACAAAAAAGGAAGGAGATTTTTCTCCATGAAAAGGACAATTGGCCTTCAGACTTGAACCCGCTCTTTGCAACTCAATCCTTGAACCTATAACTGAAACAATATCACTAGCATCTTTGACTGTTTTTATTTGACTCATTCTGATGACTAGTATAACTTAAATTTAGCTAACTATATCTTTAGCTTTATGATAATTAATCGCCTCAAGTAAAACTTGACTATACTTTTGAGCTACTGCTTCTATCTGATATTTATTTTTAAAATCTTGTTTAGACTGTTTAGAGAACTTATCTCTTAATTTTTTTGTTTTTAATAAAGTGATAATTTGTTTTGCTAAATGATCTGTGTCATGACTCTTAGCAAGTAAGCCATTAACTGCATCTTCAATAATTTCTGGAACAGGACCATTATCAAATGCAACTACAGGCTTACCAAGGCTCATAGCCTCAATCATGACTAGGCCAAAACCTTCAAGCGGCCAAACAGAAGGAAAGACTACTACTTGAGCTTTTGCTAATTCAACCATAGAGTCTTTTACTCTTCCGACTAATTCAACACTCTTTTCTAACTTATATTTTTTTATTTCTTTTTCTACGATTGATTTAAAGTCACCTTCACCAACAATTTTAAGTTTTGCTTTAGGGACCTCTTTGATCACTTGTGCAAATGCTTTTACTAATAGATCTTGTCCTTTACCTGCTTCTAAGCGAGAAACGCAGACAACTAGATTTTCTTCCTCATTCTTCAGGGTATCTTTAACTTTAATATTTCTCCCACAGGCAATTATTCTTAATTTAGAAAGAGAAATTCTGGCACGAGAAGTTAAGCTATTTCTAGAGTTATAACTAGAAGTAATTACCTTTTGAGGTATTGATTTTACTAAAAAATATAAAACTTTAGGCAATCTCAAAAACTTTGCAAAAATAGTTTCCATTGGACCAAATTCAATCCAAGTAATTGGAATATTTTTAAACATTGCTAATGGTGAAAAAAGAATCTTTTCAATGAAACCAGACATCAAAAAGACATCGGTATCTTTTTCTTTATTAATAATAGTTAAGTATTCTAATAGTAGTTTTGGCCAAAGAATTAATCCTTTAACTAAGCCTTTCCAATCACCAATTACATCCACAACTGTTTTAATTAATCCTACTTTAATTCCTTCTTTTATGAGTATTTTTTTAAATCTATTATTGTTTGTATACACTGACACATTCCAACCATTCTTCTTTAATCCAACCAATAAATCTCTCATAAAAACTTCAGCTCCTCCCATTCCTAGTGTTTGATTTACATAAACTAGTTTCTTCGGCTCTAGAGAAGGTTTTTGTTTTTTAAATGTTGCAACAAAATTAGTTTGGTCCCTATCTAACTTTTCTAAAATAAGATTGAATTTCATCATCAAAGCAACCAACATTTGATCAGTAAAACCAACCTTATGTGCGCCAAAAATTCCTGTCTCAAAAGTAGTTCCATACAAGAACTCATTTCTTGTTTCTTTATCTTCTTCAAATCTTTCAAAAATGTCTTCAAGATTAGGTACTCTAACTTCCAAAGTACCGCCAATTTTTAAAACTCTAGCGATATCAGAGAGAACAGCATCTAAATCTTCTCTGGTAAAATGCTCTAAGATATCTTGAGCTAAAATGTAATCTGCATAATTATCTTTAAAAGGTAATGGTTTATGTAAATCATGAACAACATCAGGTTTAAACTTAGCAATTGCATCAAGGTTAATCCAATCCTTTCTTATATCCTTACCGCAGCCTAAATTAATTTTAATAGTTTGATCTTTTTTATTCATTATTATATTTCCCACATCTCTTGATATATATCAACTATTTTTTGCCATGACATTTTACTTGCGAATTTTTTAATTTCTTTTGATAATTTTTTATTATCTAATCTATTGATCTCTAAAAGTTTTTTAAATACATCACTTGGTTTAGACCCAATAATCATTAGTTTAGCACCAGGAAAGTTTTCTAAATATGATCTTTTAAGTAAGTGAGAATAAAAACTACATACTACTTTGCCATAACTTTGTGCATCTAAAATGGAAAGGTATGAGTTAGCACAAACTAAATTAGCATCTAATAAGTAATCTGTTGGATTATCTATATATCCGGTTACTTCACCAAGCTTTTCACATTCTTCACGGTATAAACCATCACCAACAAATGTTATCTTAACTTTTGGGAATTTCTCTTTGATCAATTTAAATAGTGATAAATATTTTTTTATCTCATTCTCTTCTTCTAACCTACCTAAGAAAACTATCTTAGAGTTATTGGATAAAATCTTCTTTTCAGTAATTAATTTTTCACTTTTATTTTTGGCTAATTTAGGCATATTTACCCCACCATAAATTACATGATTAGGCTTATCTAAATAAAATTGAGCGATAAAGTCTCCGACATGAATACTCTTTTTTGCAGCCAAACTATTATAATAACGCTGTAGTTTATCCCTTTGTCTAACAGGATAACGACCTTCCCAACCATGAAAAGTCATATATATCTTGTAGTATGTAGCCATGTATAAAGGCCAAATCCACCACATCACATCATGAACTTGAATGATATCTGCATCAAGAAAATACTTACTATTTTTTGCTATCCAAGTCCATAACTTTAATTTAAAAAATAATTTACTAAATGGATTATTAATAAATAGTGATTGATTACTTAATAGTTTAGGTAAAAATGAACTGACAGGAATTCTGACAACAGTAACTTTATCTATCTGCTCAATTAGTTCTTGGTCTTCATTATCTTGAAAACAAATCACAGTCACTTGATAGTCTTTTTTAACAAGTATTTTATTTACTTCTCTTAAATGAGTTTCGACTCCACCGATATGAGGAGAGTAATATTTCGCTAAATGCAATATTTTCTTCATATATTTTAATTTTAATTTTAAGTCCCAATTTTCACTATCTAGATTTAAGGTTTATGTAATATTCACTACTTATGATAAATATCAATGAAAAAATTCATAACCCTTTTCCTCAGTAGCTATATTTTCTTCTACTCTACTCACATTATAAAGGCAAATCAATTAATCTTTAACGATAACTTTGATGATCAAAGTTTTGATGATTGGAGTGTTGTTCAAAATGAAGGAGATAATAAGTGGGGAGTCTGCCTTGATAATGCTGCTCCAACCAACTGGAGAATTGAAGATGGATGGATGGGCCTAACTATTGATGGAAGTAGTTGTACTCTGGTAATAAAACCCAATAATTTAGATCTTTCAAATCAGTCTGGATTCCAGTTTGAGTTTGATTGGAGGTTTGATGAGTCTGTTGATATGGATCGGAACATAGTATTACTTTGGCAAGACAAAAATAATTGGTATGACATCAAAACATATGGTTCTGGAGTCAATTTGGAAAAAGTTATTAATGGTATTGAATACCCTTTAGTAAATTCTCACACCACATTTCCCTTTATTGCAGATGAGACTTATCACTTTTCTATCTCATATCTTCCTAATCGTGATATTAAAGTTTTAATTAATAATCAAGTAATCATTAGTACCACAGATCAGGAACCATTTTTAAATAGTAATACAGATGGAATAGAAAAAACTATTGCACTCAAAACCAGTAAAGGAGGAGCTAAAAGATCAGTTTCTTTTTTTGATAATTTGGTTGTAACAAGTCTTGGTGAAGTTAATGGGACAGATAGTAGCTCTACAATATTAGATGTACCAATCTTTAAGCAAAGTGATCCTCTATGGGCAGAACATGAGTATGATTCAGCTCTAACCTGGTCAGAAAAACCAACTATAAAAAGATGGGGCTGTGCTCTTAGTTCAATGTCAATGATCCTTAATTACTACAAAATTGACAAACTACCTAATGGTCAATCTATCACCCCAGATAGTCTAAACAACTGGCTCAATAGCCAGCCTGATGGCTATATAGGTGAAGGATTACTTAACTGGATGGCAATCACTAGGTTAACTAAACAAATAAGCAATATTCTAGGCACACCAAAATTAGAATACTCAAGGATTAGTAGCAATCTTTTAGAAACTACTATTGAACAAATACAAAAAAGTCAGCCTACTATTCTTAATATATTTGGACATTTTTTAGTTAGTAATGGCTTTACCAATGACTTATTAGATCTTAATATCATTGATCCAATTTATAACTACAAACTATTTAGTGAACATCAGACGCAACTGCTATCGACTAGAGTATTTACTCCTAGTTTCACTGATCTTAGTTACATCATGATTGTCTCTGATATTTATACTGATGTGGAAATATTAGACTCAAACAATCAAACACTAATTGATATAGAACAATTTGAAGAATCACTTGGAAGTGATACTGAGGAAAAGGAAATTAAACAATATAAAATTACACAATTATCAAAACCAGCTAGTGGAGAATATACAGTTAACTTTTTAACTACTAACAATAGTGAAAATAACATTTCAATCTATAGTTATGACGAGCAAGGAACTGTTACAAAGTTAGAAGATAATTTACAGATAAATGGTAATCAATCATTTTTACTTAACTACCACAAAGAAGTTTCTACTGATAATAATCAGACAACTAGCAACATCACTACCATAAATAAAATAGTAACTTGGTCTTCCCTATTACAAACTGTAGAAATAATAAAAAATAAACACTTAATTAAAGATATTTATTCTAATTATTTAATAAAAGTTATTAATTGGGCAGAAGTTGAAACTATAGATAATCAAAAAAGATATCTCACATTATTAAATAATTATTTAAATAAAATAGATATAAGTGAAGAGATAAGATCTTCGCTACTTAGTAATCTCAATTATTTAAAAGACAGTATATAATGAAGTTAAGATGCAACCATTAATCCCTAAAAAGAAAAAATTCTTTTTCATCCCTAAAGTAATTAAAACTCCTTTTCTACTCATCTACCTTTCTACGTTAGTCTCTGCTCTTGTTACCCTAGTTTTCTATTTTGGTACACAACCTGTTATTCCAATTTTCTACTCACTTCCTGAAGCAGCACAACATCTTGCCGCAAAAGAATGGTTATTTATTTTTCCTGGTTTTTCTTTCCTCATCAGTATATTTCATACTGGGCTCATTAAACCAATTATGAAGTCTGATAAATTATTACTACTTCTCTTTGCATGGACTACTGTTGTTATTCAAGTAGTCTTACTCTTGGCATTAATCCGAATTGTCTATATCATTTCCTAATGAACTGGCAAATAACAAACAACACCTTCCCCAACACTCACCAAGAATTAGAAGATATTCTTTTAGAAAATCTAAAGATTGAGGATACTGAAACTTTCTTTAACCCACCTAAACCTTTTGATTTGAAATTAAAAGACTTAGAGATTGATGAAAAACAAGTAAAAAAAGCAATTAAAACAATTAAAGGATTAAATAAAGAGAAGGACCAAATCATTGTCTTTGGTGACTATGATGCAGATGGTATTACTGCTACTGCGATCATGTGGAGAATTCTTTATGACCTTGGATATAAAGTAAAACCCTTTATCCCAGACAGGATAAAACATGGTTATGGTCTGACTCCAAAAGCAATTGATGATCTCTACTTAGAATCAGAACCAAAATTAATCATCACAGTAGATAATGGAATAGTTGCCCATGAAGCAATCGACTATCTTAATGAAAAAAAATGTCCGATCATCATCACAGATCATCATTTACCAGAAGAAGAACTTCCAAAAGCTACAGCAATTGTCCACTCTACAAAAGTAGCCGGGGCAGGAGTGTCTTGGATTCTTTCTAGAGAGATATTAAAAGATCATGAAGAGAATATAAATAAGGTAGAACAAACCATTAATAAAGAATTAGACCTATGTGGGATTGCAACCATTGCTGACCAAATGCCCATGACTGACTTCAATAGAGCTTTTGCATACTGGGGTGTTAAACAACTTCAAAAATCAAATAGATTGGGCTTACAAGAACTTTTGGAAAACTCCAAAATTATCAAATCAGAAATAAATGCTTCTACTGTTAACTTTGCCCTGGCTCCAAGAATTAATGCCATGGGTAGACTCAGTAATGGCATTGGAGCACTGAGACTACTTTGTACTCCCAACAGAGCTCAAGCAAAGACTTTAGCCAAAGAACTTTCAGATACTAATGTCAGAAGACAAGATATAACTTTCCAGCAAATCAAAGATGCTCAGGAACAAGTTAAAGAACAAATAGATGAGAATCTCCTCATAGTCCAATCCGATGACTTCCATGAAGGAGTAATTGGACTAATTGCCGGTAAATTAAGTGAGAAATATCACAAACCTGCAATTGTTATTGCTATAGATGGAGAAACAGCCAAAGCCTCTGCAAGATCAATCCCAGGAGTTAATATCATTGAATTAATTAGAACAGTTAAAGATGATCTATTAGCTGCTGGTGGCCACCCAATGGCTGCAGGGTTTGGAGTAGAAGTAAGTAAGATAAAAGAAGTTAAACAAAAACTACAACAAGAAGCTCAAAAATTAGATCACAATCTTTTTGAGAGGAATGTAGAACTAGCATGTAACTTACCTTTAGGGTTAGTTGATGAAAAGACCTACGATATTATTCAAAAATTTCAACCATTTGGACAAAAGAATAGAGAACCTATTTTTGGGCTTAATAACTTAACCATCGTAGAAATAAAAAAGATGGGTAAGAAAGAAGAACATCTTAAGCTCTTTGTAAAAGATAATTCAGAGAATAGTATTCAAATTATCTTTTGGAGACAAGGATTCATGGGAGATCAACTTACAGAAGGTGAACAGATTAAAGTAGCTGGTCTTATATCCATAAATAAGTGGAGGAACAGAGTTACTATGCAGGTTATTGGAAGAGGGATTGAGAAGGAGGAGATATAACCCTCATATCAATGTTTTTCAAGTAAAAACCTTGTATTTTCCTAGTCAAGAGACGCTACAGTTTGTGATCTAATTCATCCCAAACCACAACCTATTGTGGTATTGATCTAGTTTGTACTATTGTCACTATCATAATTGATATGTAGAGTTGTGAAGTATCAATTAATTACCAAAGAAAGGAGAAAAATATGGTATACCAAATAAACTACGACCTACGAAAACCTGGTCGTAACTATGATGAACTTTTTGAAAAAATTCAAGAAGTTAGCTATGACAACATCAATCCTCTAAAGAGTACTTGGTTTATAGCTAGTAATTCTGATGCTTCAACAGTCAGGGATGAACTCATGTCTGTTATAGATTACTCAGATGCTCTTATAGTAAATGTCGCCAAGGCGCCCAGTGCATGGTTTGGCCTCAGCGACGATTCAACAAGATGGCTTCAAAATTACTTAAAGTAAATCAAAGCATCTTTGACAGAACTGAAGCGGGGAGAAATCCTCGCTTCATTCTTATTTATAACATATTAATATCAAATCTCTACTTAAAGAGTCTCATAACTCAAAGTCACACTATAACTATAAGTAGCACTACCTGGTTCTATACTAGTTGGTGCTGATTCAGCCATATCTGCCATCATTAACTTAGCTCCACCACCATAGTAAGGCATTGGGCCACCACCTCTACTCTCACTCACATCAACCACTTTACCTAACTTAACTCCAGAAAGTCTTGCTAGCTCTTCTGCTGACTCCTTAGCATCTTCTATTGCTTCTACTCTAGCTTGTTTCTTTAATTCTTTTTCTTTTTCTGTACTTAGTGAGAAGTTAATACCTCCGACTTGGTTGGCACCTTCTGCAGTAGCCATATCAATAACAGCATTGAGTTTATCAAAATCAGTTAATTTAACTGCTAAGTTAGCTGTAACACTGTATCCTTTGATGTCTCTATTACCATTCTCATAATTATAGTCAGGGTAAATAGAATAGTTTTGTGTCTTAATATCTTCTTTATCAATTCCCATAGACTTAAGTCTGTCTGAGATAGAGTTAATTACTCTATTTGCTTCATCTTGGGCTAATGCAACTGTTGGTTTTTGGACATTAATTCCCAAAGAAACTCCTGCTTCGTCTGGAATAGTCTCTAGTTCTGCAGTTCCACTACTAGTGAAAAGATTCTGTTTTTGGGCAACTGTAGAGGAAATAGACAGAGGAACAGGACCAACATATTTAAATACCATAAGCAGGGTAAAAGCGCCTGCTCCGGTCAAGACCACAAGGGAAATCAACCTGGCGAAAAATGATTTATTTTGCATAAAATTATCATATCATGGTTACTCTTGTAGAAGTAATTGGATAAGCTTGATAGAATGTTTTCATGACAATTAACTTGTCCAGAAAATGGAAACAAATGCTAAGAAAATTTAAGAACAAAAAGTACTCTCGTTTAAAGAGTAGAAGAAAACTTTCTCCTACTGAAAAGAAACTGAGGATGATTAAGATCTTAAGATTTTTATCACTCTTTGCTCTTGTAGGTTTAGTAGTTAGTATTGTCTTATTCTTTATTGCCTTTGCCTGGGTATCCCGAAATTTACCAAAACCAGGAGAAGTAGTCAGAGTTGAAGGATTTAACACAAAAATTTATGACCGCAATGGAGAAGTTATTCATGATTTATACCAGGCAGAAAAAAGAGACCCAGTCCCAATTGAAGAGATTCCAGACGCTCTAAAACAAGCCACTGTCGCTGTAGAAGACAAGGACTTTTATAAGCATGGTGGTTTTGACTTCCTGACTTTAGTCCGTATTCCTTATAACTATATATTTAAACGCGGCCGTGTTATTGGTGGCTCTACTCTTACCCAACAGTTAGTAAAGAATGTTTTATTAACTAATGAAAGAACTGTAACCAGAAAATTCAAAGAGTTTGTTTTATCACTTCAAATTGAAAGAAAGTTTACTAAAGATGAGATCTTAAGTATGTATCTTAATGAAGTACCTTATGGTGGAGTTTCTATTGGAGTAGGTGCTGCTAGTGAAAGTTACTTTGATAAGAAAGTTAATGAATTATCACTTGCTGAAAGTGTTATTTTAGCTGGACTTCCACAAAGACCATCTGCATATTCTCCATTCTTAGGTAAAACTGATGAAGATGGAACCTTATTATGGAGACTTCGTGCTGAAGGTGTTCTTCGTAGAATGGTTGAAGATGGCTATATTACAGAACTTGAAAGAGAAACTGCTCTGTCAGAAATGGATTTAATGGAATTTGTTCGTAGTGGTAGTGACATTGAAGCTCCACATTTTGTTTTCTATATTGAAGAACAACTCAATGAAATGTTTGGTGAAGATCTTCTCAAACGAGGTGGACTTAAAGTAACTACATCACTTGATCTAGAACTTCAGAAGAAAGCTCAAGAAATTGTTGCAGAAGAAATATCTAGAATTGAAGACTATGACATCTCTAATGGTGCAGCAATGGTCATGGATCCAAATACTGGAGAGATCTTGGGTATGGTTGGTAGTAAAGATTATTTTGATAATGAAATTGGAGGACAATTTAACGTTGCTGTAGATGGACTCAGACAACCTGGATCTTCCATCAAACCTGTTACATATCTTGCAATGTTCCAAAAGGGTTATAGCCCAGCTTCAATGATTCTTGATGTTGAGACGGTATTTACACCAAACGAAAGTGCCGATAAGTATGAACCAAAAAACTATGACGGAAAATTCCGAGGACCAGTTTCACTTAGAAACTCACTTGGTAGCTCCTTAAATATTCCAGCTGTTAAATCACTCGCAATTGTTGGTGTAGAAGACTTTTTGACTTTGGCATATAAGATGGGCTTCCCAACATTAGAGCCTACCCAAGAAAATATGAGTAGATTTGGTCTATCAGCTACACTTGGTGGAGCTGAAGTTCATTTGATAGATACAGTCACTGCATACTCAGTATTTGCTAATGGTGGACGTAAAGTTGAACCGGTTTCAATTCTTAAAGTAGAAAATGTTGATGGTCAGGTCTTGTTTGAATACAAACCGACAAAGGGACCTGAAGTCATTACAGAAGCTGAAGCATTTCTAATTAATGATATTCTTTCAGACAACAACTCTAGACTAATGGCATTTGGCCCTAACTCACTGCTCAATATGGGTCCTGGGATCTCTGTCAAAACTGGTACTACCAATGACCAAAGAGATAACTGGACAATTGGCTGGAACCAAAATGTAGTTGTTGGTACTTGGGTTGGTAACAACGATAATAGTCCAATGAGCTATGTTGCTTCTGGTATTACAGGCGCTTCACCGATTTGGCGTGGCATTATTCAAGAAGCTATTGCATTGGGATATAAAACCACTGCATGGGAAAAACCAAATGGAGTTGAGATGATAGAAGTTGATAAAATTTCTGGATATCCAGCTCACGATGATTTTGAAAAAAGGAATGACTACTATCTAACAGGTACTATCCCAACTCTTCAAGATCCTATTCACTCAAAACTAAAAGTCTGCCGTGGTGAAGATCGTAAGCTAGCAACTGATGCCAAGATTGCTACTGGAGACTTTGAAGAAAAAGAATTTGTCGCACTTAGAGAAGAAGATCCATATAGCTTAGATGGAATAAATAGATGGCAGGAAGCGATTAATGCTTGGGTAGATAGCCAAGAAGGTGATCTATATAAGCCACCTACAGAATATTGTGGAGAATCAGGTGATGTTGCAGTCAGATTATCACGGCCAGAAAATGAGAAAACTTATGACAGTGAAGACATAGAAGTTCATATCGATGCAGATAGTGGTGAAGGAATTGAAAAAATAGAGCTCTGGGTAAATGGTAATCTAAAAGAAACCATTAATAATAGAACTTATCGTGGCACTATTCATCTCAGCGCTGGTCGTTACACTGTATTTGCCAAAGCTCTTTCAAGAGAAGGGAAGTGGACAGAAAGCAGTAAGATGAAAATCGGTACTGGAGGTTTAGACTGGAAAGAACCAGAACCAAGTCCCTCCCCATCACCAAGCCCTATCCCTTCCATAGAACCAAGTCCTTCACCTACTCCAGAGGTTACTCCAGTAGTAACTCCAGAGCCATAAATAATTAGACATAGATTAGGTAATTACTTAACATGGGTAAAAAAAAGAAGATAAATTTTTCTAGTACTTTTTTCTTGCTTTTAGTAACTACAGTAATTTCTTTAATAGGATTACTATTTGTTTTTGAAAGTTCTACTGCTGAAAGTTTCTCTACTTTTGGACATCCCTACCATTACGTAAAAGCACAAGCAGCATGGCTGGGAGTTGGATTTATTACTTTATTTATTTCTAGTTTTATTCCAATTAATTTTTGGAAAAAACTTTCTCCATTATTTTTTATCATTACACTATTAGCCTTAATAATGGTTTTCATTCCAGGATTTGGTTTAAAACTTAATGGGGCTAGAAGATGGTTCTCCCTATTTGGTCTTGTGACTATCCAACCTGTAGAAATTGCAAAATTTTCTATTGTTATATTCTTTGCTACTTGGATGGCAAAGCATCAGAGACTTCTTCCCTTTTTATTCTTAACCTCTCTCCCAGTCATATTACTATTATTACAACCTGATTTAGGCTCAACATTAATAGTTTTAGCAATAGCAATGGGGATGTACTTTGTTGCTGGAGGTCAAATGAAATTTATCTTGCTGATAAGTGGAATTGGTTTAACACTAGTTCTCGCAGCAATCTTTTCTTCTGAATATAGAATGAAACGTGTTTCCACATTTTTTAATCCTGAGTTAGATCCTTTAGGTTCTAGCTTTCACATTAGACAAATTACTTTAGCATTAGGCAGAGGTGGATTATTGGGTGAAGGGATTGGAGAATCAAAACAAAAATACAACTATATTCCAGAGGCTAGTAGTGACTCAATCTTAGCCATTGTCGCAGAAGAAATCGGTTTTATTGGTTCTATATTTGTCATTACATTATTTAGTTCATATTTTTTTATTGCATATAAAATTGCTTTAAAATTTGCCAGTGACTCATTTGAACATATCCTTACAATGGGGATTTTAATTTGGATTAGTTCTCAAACGTTATTAAATATCGCAGCGGTAGTAGCTCTTGTTCCTCTTACAGGAATGCCATTACCTTTTTTCTCATATGGAGGTTCCTCTCTGGTTATGGTAATGTTAGCCACAGGAGTCTTGGCTAAGCTTTCTAAAATTAAATCTAAATCATAATGAACAAAATAATAATTTCTGGCGGACATTTAACTCCAGCATTAGCACTGATTGATTACATCAAAGAAAATAAAATTGAGACAGAAGTTGTTTTTTTTGGAAGATTATTTAGTCAGGAAATAAATAAACAAACTGCTCAAGAAAAAAAAGAAGTAGAAAAAAGAAATATAAAATTTGTTCCCTTTACTGCCCCTCGCCCAGCAAGAAATATTTTAGGTAAAATTCCTTTTTTAATTAAATTCTTTTTCTCATACTTAAAGGCTTTCTTTCTTCTAATAAGATACCGGCCAAAAGTATTTGTTTCCTTTGGAGGATATTTAGCAGTTCCAATTGGGATTGCAGCTTGGAGTTTAGGGATACCCGTTGTTACTCATGAGCAAACCGTTACAGCAGGTCAAGCAAATAAAATATTAGGAAAATTTGCAAAGAAAATTGCACTTTCTCATCCAGATAGTGCTAAACATTTCCCTAAGAAAAAAACCATCGTGACTGGAAATCCAATCAGACCAGACCTGATCAATGCAAAACCTAAAAGACCAGAATGGTCAAAAGATATTAGCAATAAGAAACCTACCTTGCTTATCACAGGTGGAAACCAAGGCTCATACATTTTAAATACAACTATCTCTCAAGTTTTACCTAAGATAATAAATACATGGAATGTAATCCATGCTTGTGGGAACCCAACAAACAAAATTAACTACAAAGTGGAATTAGAAAAAGTAAAAAAAGACCTACATGCAGCCCACAGACAAAACTATATAGTTAGAGAATGGTTAACAACTTCTGAAATGGCCTGGATCTATAATGTTGCTGATGGGGCTGTCTCTCGATCTGGGGCAAACACAGTTCAAGAACTTAGCTTTGCACAAATCCCTACTATATTTGTTCCCCTTCCATTCTCTAAAGGAAATGAACAATTACTAAATGCAAAAACAATCACTGAGACGGGAGCTGGTATTTTATTAGAACAAAAAAATCTTAATGCCCAAACTCTTCTCAAAGAAATCAATTTCTTAAAAAAACATCAAAAATCAATGAGACGTAAATTAGAGCCTTTAAAACCATCTGCCAATGGAGCTTCCAAACTATGGGAAATAATAAAAGAGTTAACCTAAACAAGAAACCCTCTTCATTAAAAAAAATTAGTTACATTTTTGGGTCTATATTATTTTTTTCTCTTCTTATTTTTTCTTTTAATTTTTTAAAAATAAAAAACATAAAGTGTCTACAAAATAATCAGATATGCGATGAAGGCACCATAGAGAAATTAAGTCACCTAAATAATAAATCAATCTTCTTTACTGACTTTGATAAAACACTTTCTCAATTTCATGATTATAAAATAAGTAAAAAGTTACCAAGCACACTTATACTTGAGTTATCAGAGCAACAATCTAATCACTATAGTATTGGAGAAGACCTATCTATATTTGTATCTGACCAAGAATCATTAGACAAAGAATTAAATGATCAAATTAATAACCTCTATATTGATTTAAAAAAATATAATATTGAGTTTAATAAAGTATTTTTTAAAAATAATACATTTATAGTTATCATTGAAAATGAAGTCCATGTGATCATAGAAAGAAATGACGTAAAAAATGGCACCTATAAACTAGGACAAATTTTAAATAATCTAAAATTAAAAGAAATTGATACAGCTATAAAAGAAATTGATACTAGATTTAAAATGCCGGTCTTAAAAACTAAGCATAGTGTCATATAATACTAATTATGAATTTATATAAAAAAGACTTTCCAATCTTTAATAATAATCCAAAGCTGGTTTATTTAGATAACGGTGCAACATCACAAAAACCTCAGTTAGTAATTGATGCTATCTCATCATATTATGAAAATTCTTGTGCCAATGTTCATAGAGGTGTTCATCATTTATCTGATGTTAGTACCACTATTTTTGAAACCTCAAAGAAAACAGTCGCTTCATTCTTTGGAGCAAAAAATAGTGAATTAATTTTTACTAGAAATGCGACTGAAGCTCTGAATGGCCTTGCATATGGATGGGCCATGAATAACTTAAAAGAAGGCGATATAATTTTAGTCTCTCTTTTAGAACACCATGCAAATATTGTCCCATGGCAAGAAGTCGGGAAACAGATTGGAACACACCTTAATTATATCTCTCTCACTAATGAAGGTCTTTTGGACATAAATGATTTAGAAGAGAAAATCATCAAACATGGGAATAAGATAAAACTAATTTCTCTTGCTCATGTTAGCAACACACTTGGAACTATTGCACCAATTAATAAAGTAATTTCCTTAATTAAAAAACATAAAATCAATTGTAAAGTTTCTCTTGATGGTGCTCAAAGTGCTCCTCATATGAAAATTAATTTTGCGAAACTTGGAGTTGATTTCTATGCCTTCTCAGGGCATAAAATGCTTGGACCAATGGGAATTGGTGGACTACTGGTAAAAGAAACTTTACTTCAAAATAACGAAATGAAACCTTGGCTCTTTGGCGGAGGAATGATTGAATCTGTTTACAAAGAAAAAACAATATTTAATGAGGATCTCTCAGAGAGATTTATACCGGGAACTCCTGATGTTGCATCAGTAGCTGGATTAGCTACAGCATGTGAATATTTAAATAAGATTGAAATGGAAAAAGTTGAACAAGATGACAAAGCTCTTGTCAAATACGCATTGGATCAATTAAGTACTATTAATGAAGTTGAAATAATTGGACCAAAAAGCACACAAGATAGGCTTGGCTCTGTTGCCTTCATTTATAAAGGAGTTCATGCTCATGATGTTGCTCAAGTCTTAGATGGAGAAAATGTCGCAGTCAGAAGTGGACACCACTGTACAATGCCACTCCACACAGAGAATAAGTGGGTAGCTACGGTTAGAGCAAGTTTCAGTATCTATAACTCTAAAGATGATATCGATAAATTAGTCAATGCAATTAAAAAAATAAAAACTATCTTTAAATAATGTCAGATCTATTCCAAGAAATTATTCTAGATGAAGCCAAAAGTCCTGCTAACTATGGAACTTTGACAGGAACTGATCTAAAAAAAGTCAGATTTAATCCTTCTTGTGGAGATACTATTCAAGTAACAATCAAAGTAAATCAAAATAAAGAAAGTGTTGTAGACCTTAAGTGGACAGGTGAAGGTTGTACTATCTCTATGGCAACAATGAGCTTACTCTCAAAAGAAGTAATTGGAAAGAAAATAGAAGATATTTTAAAACTAGACCAAGAGTATCTACTTAGCCTGTTAGATTTAGAGACTATTACCCCAGGTAGAATTAAATGTCTACAGTTGGGTCTAAAAGCCGTTAAGGATTTATTAATTAATATTAAGTGATAACATGCTCATCTTTGTTGGATCCAAAAACCCTGTAAAAATTAACTCTGTCATTAATGCAGGTAGTGAGGCTTGGCCTGAACTTAAGGTAGTTGGGATTGATGTCCCCAGTGGTATTAATGAACAACCAATGTCTGATGATGAAACTAGACAAGGAGCTGAAAATAGAGCTAAATTTGTACTTAAAGACGGATTAAAAACACTCAGTAAAAAAGAAATTCAAGAGAACACAATACTTGGGATTGGTCTTGAAGGAGGAGTATTTGAGAAAATAAAGGGAGAACTTTGGTCAACTGTTTGGGCAACAGTAGTTGATCAAAAAGGTAACTTATTTGAATCAAATGGAGCAAGATTTAAAGTACCTAATATTATTGCAGATAGAATATTAGCTGGTGAAGAAATGGGCCCAATTATGGGATCTTTCTTCTCGGATCCCAACTTAAAACAGAAACAAGGAGCAATTGGTGCTATCACCAAAGGTTTTATTGACCGTACAGAAGAATATACAATTATTGTTAAATTAGCCCTTGGATTATATTTTGGACAAGGTTGGGACAAAGAAATTACCTCGACAAAAAAGTAACTTTTTTGCTATGCTTAATTAAAGATGTCTAAACAACCTATTATTGCCGCTATTGATCTTGGAACTGACAAATGTGTCACACTAATTGCTAGTTTTAATGAAGAAACTGGAAAACCCCAGGTTGTAGGTGTCTCTGCAGTTAAATCAAGAGGAATGAAAAAGAGTGCCATTGTAAACTTAGAAGAAGTCTCTGCAACTCTTACAGAAAGTCTTGATGGAGCAGAACGAATGGCTGGACTATCTATAAGTGAAGCCTTTGTCTCTGTGTCTGGCTCTCATATCAAATCACAAAACTCCAAAGGAGTAGTAGCAGTAGCAACCCCAAATCAAGAAATAAATAAAGAAGATGTTGAGAGAGTAATTGAAGCAGCGAGAGCTGTTTCTTTACCAAATGATCGTCAAATTATCCATGTCGTACCACGTGATTTTAAAGTTGACTCTCAAACAGGAATTAAAGATCCTGTAGGAATGACGGGTATTAGATTAGAATCAGAAGCACATATCATCACTGGCATGAGTACTACTCTTAAAAACATTAAGAAAAGTGTTTCTGACCTTGGCATAGAATTAAATGGATTTGTTTTTTCAGGACTAGCTTCTGCTATTACAGCAGCAACAGAAACAGAAAAAGAACTTGGAGTAGCCATTATTGATATTGGTTCTGGATCTACTTCAGTATGTGTTTTTGTAGAAGGATCTCTAGAATATTCTACTAGCCTTCCCATTGGAGCGCGCCATATCACTCAAGACATTGCTCTTGGTTGTAGGATTAGCTTAGACTCTGCTGAGAAAATTAAACTTAAACTATCAAATAAAGATTATGATATTCCTAAACCTAAACCTGGAGAATCAAAAGAAGAGTTAAATAAAAGAAGAAAAAAGGCAGACAAAATTGATTTAGAAAAATTAAACATAGATGAAGAAGGTACCACCGAGTTATCTAAAAAAGCTTTGGTGGAAGGAATCATGGTTCCTAGGATGAAAGAGATATTCACATTAATTGGCAAAGACCTAGAAAAGAAAAAGTTATTGCCTTTAATACCTGCTGGTGTAGTCGTAACAGGTGGAGGGGCAGAGACAGTCTCTATTATTGAAGTAGCAAAAAAGACATTAAGATTACCAGCCAGGGTTGGTAAACCAAAAGAAATGCAAGGTATTACTAGTGATATTAACAGACCAACCTTTGCGACCAGCATAGGACTAATTGAGTATGCAATTAGCCAAGGAGTCGTTGGTGAATCTGGAAGTTCATTAGATTTAAGTTCTTTATTCAAAGGTATTAAAATCGGAGGACTCGGAGGAAAAGTCAAAGATTTATTTAAATCTATTATTCCTTAATTATTACTAATTTTATCTCAAAATCTAAAACAGGTGATACACTTTGAGATAATTTTGTGGTAAAAGATAGTACTACTATTTTTATAAATTCAAGATAAATATATATGGGATTAGTTAAACCAAACAACGCAACATTTGCAAAAATCAAAGTCATTGGAATCGGCGGAGGTGGTGGAAATGCCGTCAACTCAATGATAGAGTCAGGCGCTATTAAAGGTGTTGAATTTATCGTTGTTAACACTGACGCTCAAGCCCTTCTCACTTCAAAAGCAGAAACAAAAGTTCAAATTGGTAACAACTTTACCAGAGGATTAGGTTCTGGTGCAGATCCAGAAGTTGGTAAAGCTGCTGCAGAAGAGTCAAAAGAAAAGATCAAAGATCTAGTTTTTGATACAGATATGGTATTTATTACAGCTGGTATGGGTGGTGGAACTGGAACTGGTGCCTCTTCAGTCATTGCAGAAATTGCAAAAGAATCTGGAGCTTTGACAGTCGCAGTTGTAACAAAACCATTTATGTTTGAAGGTGTCAGAAGAATGCAAAGTGCAGAAGAAGGTATAGATAGTTTAAGAGATAAAGTAGATACACTGATTGTTATCCCTAACCAACGACTAATGGAAGTTGTCGATAAAAAAATGACTCTTCTTGATTCATTTAAACTTGCTGATAATGTTTTAGGACAAGGTGTCCAAGGTATTTCAGATCTCATCACTGTTCCTGGTCTTATTAATGTTGACTTTGCTGACGTAAAAACAATCATGCTTGATTCTGGTTCTGCTCTAATGGGTATTGGTGAAGCAAGCGGAGAAAATAGAGCTGCTACTTCAGCTCGAATGGCAATCTCTTCCCCACTTCTAGAAGTTTCTATTGATGGAGCTAAGGGAATTCTTTATAACATAATCGGTGGTCCAGATATGACGATGACTGAAGTATCAGATGCATCTGCAATTATTGCTAATGCTGCTGATCCCGACGCGAATATTATCTTTGGAGCTACTATCAATGAAGAAATGGGCTCTAATATAAAGATTAGCGTCATTGCCACAGGATTTGAGAATAGCGGGTATGGTACCTCCAAGAGACCGTTCTTTGGAAACTTTTCACAAGATTCTAATAGAAGACTAGGATACAATCCCGCTTCATTTAGTCAAAGAGAACCAGAACCAGCTAAGATAGATAGAGCACCGAGTGGCTTTACCCAACCAAAGACTACTACTCAACTATCTCAATCAAATAATCAACCTACCAGCCCATTTATTTCAAATCAAAACTTTAGTAAAGAAGGTCAGGAACCAGAAAGAGACAATACTCCAAAAGAAATTAAAAAAGATGATTCTTCACAAGATAATGATTTTGAGGATGAATTTGAAATCCCTGCTTTCTTGAGACAATAAATATAAATGAGAAAAAAAGTATTTTTAATTGTTAGAGTTTTTTTACTCATCATTTTTTTACTTATTCTCTATTCAATTTTCAACAAATATAAAAATAAAAATTGGCAGTTTTATACCAATAAAAACATTGGAACTAGTGAAAGGTTCAGAGAATTCAATGAAATCGTATTTGAAGAAGATAATCTTTTCTTTAATAGCCAGAATTTCAAAACTTACTCATTGAATAAAAACAATGGTATACAAAATTGGGAATTTAGAGCTCAAGACTATAGTCCTTTTCCACCATTAATCA
>JAOUMD010000031.1 GCA_029881675.1 Minisyncoccota bacterium
ATTAACAGGAGCTGCAAAAGAACTTCAAACATATTTTAGATCTGCTCAAACTAGAGCAAGATCTGGGGATGTCCCATCAACGTGTGATACTTTGGAAGGTTACAATGTCCAAATGTCTCAAGATACCTCATCGGTTAGTGTTAGAGCAGTTTGTACAAATGGAAACATAGTTATTGCAGATCATAACTTGACTGGAGGTGTTACTCCAAATACTGCTGTAGATATTACATTTAATGTTCTCAAAGGTGGAGTGAGTGGCGCTCAGAACATTACTTTACTGTTAGGTTCTAGGTCTTATTCTTTTTCAGTCACTGCCGGTGGTGAAATTACACAAGGAGTCTTAAATGAATAAAATGATTAGAAAATTTATAAAAAATAAAAAGCAAAAAGGCTCTAGCATGATTGAGATTCTCATTGCTACTGGGGTAGTGGGTTTAGTTATGACTGCTGTAGCATCAGGACTAGTTCTTTCTGTAAAAAATTCTGCAATTAGTAAATATAAGGTTCTTTCTGCTACAAGAGCTCAAGAAGCAATGGAAGTATTTAGAAGAGAAAAAGTATTGCTTGGATGGGCTCAATTTTATGAAAGTCTATCTGCAAATACTTATTGTGTAAATACGCTTGCAAGTGATAGTGCTCAATTTAAAGCAATGGAAACGGGGGCATGTTCAGATGGGGATTTCATAGCTGGGACTTCATTTACTAGGGAGGCCTTAGTCAACATTACCAGTCCTGATGAGATCAGAGTAGAAATTGTGGTTGACTGGTTAGATGGTGATATTCAAAGAAATTCAAATTTAATTCAAGAATTTAAGCAATATGAGTAGTAAAAAATATTTTGCAAAAATGAGAAAGAAAAATGGTTTTACTTTGATTGAGTTATTGATTGTTGTTTCCTTATCAGTAATGCTAATGCTTGCTTCTTCAGGATTATTTTTAACTTTTCTTCTCGGTAGCACTAAGGTTAGCAGGTCTCAAATTATTAAAAACGAGGGTGAGTACGCTATGTCTCAGATGGAATTTCTTTTGAGAAATGCTGTTCAGTTGTTTGATAATGGAAGTGGACAAATTTGTGAGACAGGCATGAGTGCTATTACCTTTGAGTCAATTGACAGTGGTGTTACAACTCTTTTTTCTGAGGTTGACCCTAGTGACTCAAATACAAAGATTGCATCAAATTCTGGAATATATTTAACATCAGGTGATGTGGAAATTATAGATGGTCCTACTTTTGATTGCTCTGAATCTAGTGATAAGCTGGCTCAGTATATTTCAATAAGATTTACCTTAAGAAAAGGAACCCCGACTCTAGATCAAGAGAGAGATATTATCACTCAAGAATTTATTTCTGGGGTTGGATTAAGAACTTTCTAGTTAGAACTCCAATGATTACTAGTAAAAGCAGTCCTGATTGGTTAGTGATGAGATAGTGATCTAAGACAATAATTGGAGTCATAATAGCAACGATAATACTTCCCCACATTATATTTGTCTTCAACTGTTTCTTGTTCTTTTTAAAAATTTTAAAACTCTCGTTTTTTATTAAAACTATTGTCACTAATCCTAGTAATCCAAATTCACTTAAGACTAAAAGAATTGAGTTATGACTTGGCTGAGTAAAGCGAACTACCTCTCTTGTAGGACTATACTCCTCTACCCTGCTGGTAAAGTTATTTAGACCCACACCCCAAACGGGGTTATTTTTAAGCATATTAATTGCTGTTTGATTAAGGTATGCCCGACGATTTATAGAAGGATTATCGCTAAACTTTGATCCAAATTGAAGTAAGAATGGTACTAAGATAAGAATAGCAATTGAGCCTAAAATTAACTTTTTTGGTTCTAGTTTAATAAAAATTAGAATAGTGCCAATGATAAAAGTAAGCCAGGCAGAAAGTGAAAATGTTAAACCTAATGCAATCAGAGATAAAATGATTGGTCCCCAGATAAATGGTTGTTGGTGATATTTTTTCTTTTTTAACTCTGGTCTAACTAATGTTCCAATCAGGATAATTAAATATAAAGAAATAATCCCTCCGAGAATATTTGGATGAGCGGTTGTTCCATAAGGTAGTATTTTCTCTACTCCATTGATTATCTGTTTCGCTAAACCTATTTGTTTGGAAAGGTTAGCCTCTCCTAGAAACAGGTATCCTGCAATAGAACTTTGGTTCATAAATTGGAGGATAGCTACACCACTTTGAAAAAATAATGTAAAGATAGTACTAGTTAAAATAACAGTATTAGTGATAAGTTTTCTTTTATTTAATAAAAGTAAACCAAAGATTCCAATTTCAATTATTTTAAATAAATACCAATAGGCAGCAATATTATGATCAGCATTAAATTGCCTCAGAAATAAAGCCAGAACTAATCCAGAAATTAGTTTGTGTTTTATAACTATTTTTTCTAGTTTAGATATAGATGTCTTAAATTTTTTTAAAAGACTTTTCTTATTTTCAAATAACCACCAACCATAGAGTGAGAAGATTATAAGGTCACTTAAATAAAGCTTGGGAATTAGATAGTCAAGTAATAATCCATTAACATACGCTGATGACTCAAAGAACTTGAAAAATAAATTTGATGGAACTAAAAAAATAACTAAACCAAATAAAAATTGATAAATAAAAATTTTGTTTTTTTTACTGATCATTTTATATTTTATTCAACTAATCCAATAAGCTTAGCAGAAAACTTTTTTGAAATTGAATTAGTAATTTCTTTTCTAATTGGTTCAATTTCACTACCACTTAAATTTTTGGTTGGATCATGGTATTCAAGACTAAATGTATAGTTACTTTTGTATTGATCTTTAAGTTTTACAACAGTTAATAATGGGCTTTGTTCTTTTATTTCTGTAATTACCTTACCGATAGAAATATCATCATCAATTTGGAAAGTCATGTCTTCATTGATAGTACTTGTCTTGGGAATTGCCTTATAGGTAGGATGAGTTTTAGCATGGTGTAGAAGTTTTTTAAATTCTATGTCTAAAGAAATTAGGTTTTCTATCTGAGTTACCTGCCCTATTCTTTGACCTTCTACAACAATGTCTCCCCCTTTGCTGATTTCTGTTTTGGTAATAAATAGTTGTGCCAGCATTGATTCTAAATCTCCTCTAACTTTTCTGTAAGAGTTACTAGAAACTAATGTTAAATGTAGTTGTTCATTAGGAAGTTCTCCTTCTTTTTGAGGGTGATATACATTGGCAATTTCAAAAACACTGAGATTTTTTTCTAAAGGGTTCATTTTAATTACCTCAACAAGGGAAGGAATTAGAGATCTTCTTAAATAAACTCTATCATCTGTTAATGGGTTTTGTAGCTTAAGATGATCATCCAATTTATTTCCTGACTCTAAAGCTATTTCTTCGCTGACCATAGAGTAAGAATAGATTTCTTGCCAACCAATGGCAGCCATAAATCTCTTGATTTTATTTTCTATGGCGAAGTTGATGTCTTTTGGTTTTTCTAGCGGGATAGCACTTTCCATTAAGACGCTTGGCAAATTATGGTAACCATAGATACGAGCAATTTCCTCAATAATATCTGCTGGAATGGCTAAGTCTGGTCTAAAAGTAGGTGGTTGAACAGTGATTTTTTCATCTTCTATTTTTACTTCACATCCTAAATCTTGTAAGATTTTTTCTATTGTTTTTGTTTCTAAAGAAAGACCTAAGTAGTTTTGAATTTTAGTAAGTGATAAAGAGAGTGGTTTTAAGTCAACCTGTCCTGGAAAGTCATCATAAACTTCACTCGCCACTTGAGCTTCACAAAGTTCAGTATAGAGTTTAACGCCAAATTCTAAAGTTAAAGGGATTAAGTTGGGGTCAACATTTTTTTCCATCAGTTGAGCTGCCGTTGTTCTGATAGCATGACTCATAGATGCAAAGCGAACTTTTGGAGCAACGATGGACTCAAGTAAAAGTAAAACATTTTTTGTACTGTCGTCAATTGAAGTATTTGCAGTTCCTTTGATAGAAGGTAAATCAATTATTTCTCCTTCACCATTTTTAAAGACTACTTCTCCACCAAGGGTTGTAAATTCATTACCGTCTAAGGTACTAAATTTTTCTCCCTTTCCCGCTTCTGTAACAATGATTTCTCCACCTGTATTCATGACTTTGTCATAATCAAAGGCATGACAAGGATGGCCTAGTTCATGAGTAATGTAGTTGGTGATATCAATAACACTGTCATGAACATTCATTTCTGTTTGAAGAAGTCTGTCTGCCATCCATTTAGGAGTTGGAGTTCTTTTTACATCTCTTAGGATGACACAAGAAATTCTTTTTGATACTTGAGGATCATTAACAATCTTTGGTAATGGAAGAGTTTTATCAGTGTTAATTTCTATTTCATTTTTATCAAGATCTTTTAATTTAGCCTTATGACCAAATTGATTAAGGATAACAGCAGCTTCACGGGCGATGCCACGGATAGACATGCTATCGACTCTATTTGTAGTGACCTCAATGTCATAGACTTTGTCACCTTCTCTATCATAGATTCTCTCTATAGATGGGCCACTAAGTGAGACAGTCTTTTGTAATTCTTCTGGAGACACATCTGAGTCTAGATGTTCAAGAAGCCATTTATGTGGGATTAGGATATTCATATTTGTTTTATAGCTTTTTTAAATAATTAAAATTGTTTTAAGAACCTCAGATCTCCGCTATAAAGTAAACGGATATCATCAATATTGAGACCTTCTTTTAAGGTGTATGTTCTTTCTACTCCCCAACCAAAAGCAAAGCCTGTATATTTTTCTGGATCAATTCCTCCTGCTTTTAAAACATTAGGATGAACCATTCCTGCTCCTCCAACTTCATGCCAACCTGATTTACAGAACTTGCATTTGTCACCATCTTTGATCCCAGTACCACTACAAATATGACAACTAAAATCTACTTCAAAACTTGGCTCTGTAAATTGAAAATGAAATGGTCTAATTCTAGACTTTGTGCCTTCACCATAAAATTCTTTGGCAAAGTAATCTAGAGTACCTTTAAGATTTTGAATATTAATGCCTTCATCAATAACTAAACCTTCAAACTGGTGGAACATTTGAGTATGAGTTGCATCTTGTTGTCTTCTGTAACAACGAGCGATATTAATCATTCTGATTGGTGGATTTTTAAGTCTCTCCATTTCTCTAACTTGTCCATTTGAAGTATGGGTAGTTAATACCATTTTTCCACCAACTAAGCTTGGATGTCTTTTTCTTGGATTACTGGCATCATAGGAAACTTCACTGACTTCTTCTGGAGTATCGACAAAGAATGTTTCCCATTCATCACGAGCTGGATGACTTGGAGGCATATTAAGGCTCTCAAAAACATACCAATCCCAATCTACTTCTGGATACCTAGATCTAGTAAAACCTATTTTTTCAAAAATAGAAGTTATTTCTTCCATGGCTTGAGAAATTGGGTGCATGTGTCCAACTTTGGTCTCTTCTGCCGGCATGGTGAAATCAATATCTACCACCTTTTTTGTTTGAGAAATATTAGAAAGTTTTGTTTCAAGAGTTTCTTTGAGTTGATTAAATAATTGACCAGCCTCTTTTTTGTCACTTCCCTCAATATTTCTAATTTCTTTAACAAGGGAGTTAAAGAGACCTTTTTTGCCAAGGTATTTACTTTTTACATTGGTATCAATTAAGGTTTCTCCTTCAAGACGGTTAATAATTTCTTCTATTTGAGATTTTAGTTGGTCAATTGTCATAAGTTTTATTGTATCAGTAATTTGTACCTCTGCAGGTATAAATTGTATTGATTATCCTCCCTGGTTGTTTTCTATCTTTTTAATTAATTTATTATTTGTTTTTGATTATTAAAAAACCCCGCATGTGCGGGGTCTCTAATTTCTTTATTTTTTCCTCAGATTAGCCCTGCACTTTTTCAACAACTTTTCTAAAGGCGTTAAAATCTGTAACAGCAAGTTGTGCTAACATTTTTCTGTTAAGCTCAACATTATTATCTTTAAGGGCTTTGATAAATCTAGAGTAGCTAAGTTTAGCTTCCATAGTTTTTAGTCCACCATTAATTCTAGTGATCCAAAGACTTCTGAAATCTCTTTTTCTGAGCTTTCTTCCGATGAAGGCATATTGACCAGCATGAAGTAAAGCTTCTTTAGCTCTTTTGTATAGTCTATTGTTTGTACCTCTAAAACCTTTTGTAAGTTTTAGAACTTTTTTATGACGTTTATGTCTAGTTGTACCTGATTTAACTCTTGGCATGTTTTATATAACTTTCTATATATCTAATTTAAGCAAGACCGAGCATTCTCTTGATCTTCTTTGCCCATTTACCAGTTACCTCAATAGGAATTCTGTAGGCTCTCTTAGCTTTTTTACTTTTGTTACTTCTTAAGTGTCTCATGTTCTGAGTTCTTCTTAAGACTTTACCAGTGCTGGTGATCTTGAATCTCTTAGCAACACCACTTCTAGTTTTTTGTTTATACTTTTTCATATATAGTTCTGATTGTTTTTATTTTTTCTTAATCGGCATTAGTTGGGCAACAAGTTTTTTACCCATCATCTTTGGTATTATCTCTGTTGTTCCAATTTCTGCAGTTTCTTCTACTACTCTATTGAACAGGTCATAACCAAATTCTTTTTTTGTGATAGCTCTTCCCCTAAATTGTAGTGAGAGTCTGACTTTATCACCTTTTTCAAGAAATTTCTTGACTTTATTAAGTCTTGAAACGAAGTCTCCTTCACCCATAAAAGGTGTAAATCTAACTTCTTTTATTTCTTGAGTCTTCGCTTTTTTCCTACCTTCTGCTTTCTTTTGTTGCAGTTGGTATTTATGCTTTGCTATATCAATTATTTTAACTACGGGAGGTTTAGCTCCTTCTGTAACCAAAACTAAATCTTTTTCTGCAGCTTGGGCTTTTTGTAGCGCCTCACTGGTTGGCATCACCCCAAGCATTTCTCCATGCTCTGTCAAGACTCTTACCTCAGGAAAACGAATATAATGGTTTGCCTGAATGAATTTTTGACTTTGATGTCTATTATTTGTTTTTTTTCTTCTGATCACAGATTTTTGCTTGTACCCCTGAGGGTATTACTTTTTCTTAAACTAATTAATATAAAAAGTTTCTATAACGAACGCTAATTATATCAGGAAAACATACATTTGTGTAACCGAGTTTAATCAGGTATAATAACAACCTATCCTTAAGAAATGAACTTGTAGCTCAGTTGGTTAGAGCGCATCATTGACATTGATGAGGTCAGAGGTTCGAATCCTCTCAAGTTCACACTATTTTACTCTACAAAAATAATCATTCATTGATGAAACCTCATAATACAAGAAAACTTTCTCCAAGGGAACAAACCCACTTGGCTCGTTATGGTACCTCAAAGATTAATCTAGACGATATCGGTGAAAAACCAGTCGAGTATATAACAGGTAAAGCAGAGTTTTATGAAAGAGTTTTTAAGGTAAATAGTGATGTTTTAATCCCTAGAGTTGAGACTGAAGAATTAGTAGATTTAGTCTTAAAAGACGTAAAAATGATAACCAAAGATAACTCTCCTCTACTCCTAGCAGACATTGGCTGTGGTTCTGGAGCAATTGGTTTAACCATGGGTTTTGAACTTCAAGCAAGAAATACCATGGCTGAAATTTATCTGTCTGATGTTTCTAATGAGGCTGTTGAGGTCGCCAAAGAGAATTCAAATATACAAAAAGTGAATCCAGAAGTAATTAAGTTTAAATTTTTAACTTCAGATCTACTTAAAAGTTATCCAACCGATGTTAAATTTGATATCTTAATTGCTAATCTTCCCTATATCCCTGAGGGTAGAGTTGATCACCTTGGTGAGAGTGTCAAAGATTTTGAGCCGCATTTGGCTCTTAAGGGTGGCTCAAATGGCTTAGTTTATGTTTATCAATTCTTAGATCAGGCTGGTGAATATTTGACTAGCAATGGACTTGTATTCCTTGAAGTTGACCATACTCATACAAAACAAGATTTTATCCAATATAAAGATAGATTTGAATATCAATTATTCCAAGATGAATATGGGCAAAATAGGTTTTTGAGATTTAAGAAACTTTAGTTACCTGAATAAACAGTAGACTGCTCATGGTGCATCTGATCAAAGACAGCTTTTGTCTGTTCATGTTTTTGACCACTAACTTCAATGCCTTTACGGCCTTTACCACGTTTTTGTTTCTTAGATTTAGCATTTTGTGTATGCATCCAAGTACGTGCAGAGTGAACCTTTTTTCTAAGGAGTTTAATGAATTGTCTAATTTTATCAAAGTATGCTCTTAAACCAGTTCCCTCTTGACCAGGACTGACAACTTCTTGGAACAGGGCAACATCAACTTCTTTGTAGAACTTAGTGATTTCAGAGGCAAATACTCTTAATTCTTTTCTGACTTGTTCTAGTTCTCTTTTGGTTTTTTCTTCATGAGCAGAATATAGTTCTCTCATGTCGACAGGGTTGATTTCTTTATGAAGTTTTTGTCTTAATGCTTCTTTTTTTTGTTTCTTTTCAAGATCTAGTTTTTGTTTTTCTAAATCTACTTGAGAGATATCATTTGGATCAACATTGTCAAAATTAGACCCACCTGTTCTGGCGAGGGCTTCACTAAATGGGTTTAGACCACTTTTTTGAGGGGTTTTGGAACTTAAATTCTTCTCGAGTTCTGGAGAAAGAGCCGGGGCCTTTCTCTTACCGCGAGATTTTGAATTAGCTTGTAGTGCTTGAGCAAATGGATCCATAATTAACTTTATTTAAAAAGTTGATAAATTATAGGATAAAAACCCGGCTTTGTCAAGTTATAACTTGAGTAAGAAGTCAATTACTTTTTCTCTTTCGATGACTGTTACAAAGTAGTGTTGGTACTTAGCTTCGTCAAATTCTTTAAGAGCTTCTGCGTGTAATTTACCCTTAATATCTTCAATTTTAGCCTTTATTTCTTTTTCTGTGGCAGTCAATTTTTCTGCTTCGATGATTTCTTGGAGAATAAATTCAAGTTGGACTTGTCCTAAGTGCATTACAGCAAGTTGTTGTGAGAACTGTTCAAAGCTTTTACCTTGTTTTTTGAGGTAGTCTTCTAAAGTTGTGTTAATTTGTTTGAGGTCTTGTTCTAATCTTCCTAGTTCAGTTTTAACCTTATCTCTAAGGATGATTTCTTGAATTTGAGGTTTAAATTCTTGGACTAAGTTTCTAAAGATGATACTTAGAGTCATATCTTCTTTTTGTTTGTCAGTCATTTTATGAGTGTGTTTACCTTCATGACCTTTTGGAGCTTTGTCACCTTCTTTAAGGTCTTTAGAGTGATCATGAATTTTCTTCTCTTCTTCTTTGATTTCTTTAACTGCGTCTTTTTTTGAATTTTTAGCAATTTTTTTATAGTCACCTAGTTTGAAAACTGGTTTTTCACCGATTTCTGCCACTAATTCCCAGTCTTCTTCCATAGTTAACTTGACTGGTCTAATATCTGGATGAGTTAACGGGATTTTTTTAGAATCTTTGATTGCTTTTGAATATAATTCAGGGACTAATTCTTGTAGAACTCTGTCGACAATGTTAACTTTACCGATAACTTCTTCTGCAACATGTGGAGGTACTTTTCCTTTTCTAAAACCTGTAGTCTTGACTTGAGGAGCTAACTTTCTGAGCATCTTTTCATATGCTACTTTTGCTTCTTTAATTGGGATAACAATACTAATTTGTGTGTTAGCGACAATTAACTCTGGAGCTTGAGCTTTTGGGCTTTTTGCTTTCTTTGTATCTTTTTTTACAGCAGGTTTTTTTGTTGATTCTTTAGTCATAGGGGGAGATTATATCATTAGTGGGTACAGGATGGTACTTGGGTTAAAGGAGTTCTTTATCTGAGCGAGATACAGGAGTTGAACCTGTGCCTTCAGCATGGAATGCTAACGTACTACCGTTATACTAATCTCACTTGTTTGATATATCTAGTTAAATATATCACTTATTGAGCCACGGGCGGGATTCGAACCCGCGAAACGAGGTTTTGCAGACCTGTCCATTGGACCACTCTGGTACCGTGGCTTATTGAGTAAAGGTAATTATAACCTATCAAAGCCAATCTTGTTTAAGAAAGACAAACAGTAATCCAAAAGAAGCTGCGACAGTAACAGACAAGATAATGATAAAAGCAAATGGGTTGTCTGCCATCGGAAGATTAACATTCATGCCAAATATTCCTGAGATCATAGTTGGAATTGTTAAGATAACAGTTACAGAAGTTAGTAACTTCATAATTTTATTTAGATTATTTGACAAAATATTGTCATAGGCATCCCTGGTGTTAATCACTCTTTTGATATTTGAGTTACACACTTTAATTAACTGTTCATTATCCTGAATTAAATCTTCAAGCAATTCTCTATCATCCTCGTGAAGAGTGATAAATTTTCCTTTTAGTAGCTTGTTTAAAGCCAAGCCGGTTGGATGTAGGCCAAATAAAATATCATCAAGCATATTTTCAAAGTTTACAAATTTAGCGATTTTTGTATTGGTAATCTTTTCTAAATTTGATGATTGTTGTTTTATTTGTTTTGAAAGTTTTTTTATTAGCTTTTCATTATCTGTATTAATTGTAGTAAGGATCTGTAGTAAAAGGTTTGTTTTTTGAGTTGTTCTAAAATCAATCTTTCCATTTTTAAAGAGATCAATCACAGGAACTTTGGCAGAACTTATGGTAACGAGGAAATTTTTGCCAATAATGATAAGAAGTGGCACTGTATTAATTCTTTCTAAATCGGTTGAATATATTGCATACCGAGTGAAATAATATGTAATGCCTTCGTCCATCTCTATTCTAGGAACTTCAAAAATATCCATTGCGTCAGCAACAATCATTGGGTCTAAATCAAATTGATCTACAAGAAGATCTACTTCTTTCTCAGTAGGTTGTTCTAAATGAACCCAAGCTCCATTTTTGAAGTCTTTTAACTCTTGAATTGATTCATCTTGAAGGTTTCGATATAAGATTTTGAACATGTTGAAGGATAGTTAGTTTGTTTCATTTGTTATTCCTATATTATAAACAGATTACTTGTCAGTTTGCTCTTGTTCTTTCTTAATTAATTTGAGTATACTTGAAGATAACCATGTCAAATTTTGTCCATAAATCATCTTCACCAGATACAAGCCAATCCTCTAATTTATCTTCATTATTTAATAAGAAGAATAAAATAAGCGACGATCTTGGAAAAGCAGAAGGATCTTCAATTAAATTAGAAAATAAAGTTGCAAATAAAAAGTTTATAAAGATCCCTTTTCTTAAGTTGAGATTGCCTATTCAGGCAGTTTTAGGATTTGTTGTTCTGTTACTTCTTGTAGTCGGAGGTGCTTCAGCAATGTTTTTGACTCAGATGAATCAAGACGTAAGGCAACAAGCAAGTGGAGCATATTGTGGAGATGGAATTTGTCAGAATAAAGGTAATCCATGCCAATGTCTTCAAGATTGCTCTGGAGAACCTGGAGCAGATCAATGTGGGCAAAGTGGTACTTCAAGCAGTAACACAAGTGGATCCACATCACAATCTAGCTCTAGTGTCGCTAGTACTGGTGGTAGTTCGTCTGCTTGTAAGTCTGGAGAAATATTCTGTGGTGGTTGTATCAATGGATGTAGGCCAGCAAATGTTAAATGTAATACTCAAATAGATAATGAATGTAAACAGACAGGCTGTGGAGGCAATGGTGTCTTCCCTGCTGCTGGTGAGCAATGCTGTTCTGGATTACAACAATGTGCCAATGGAAGGTGTGCTCCATCATGTAGCTTAGACAGTAATCCTATTTGTGGAGGAATTAGAGAAGGTAGTAATTGTAATAATGGTGGTAGCTGGACGTGTAACTCTGCTGGGGATAAGGGGACCTGTGTAGGAGGCGTATGGAATCAACCAGTTGCTCCTGTTGGAGGAACTAAAACAATTGAAGAAGTTAAAGAACCAGTTGTACAAGATACAAACTTTAGTACATCTTCAACTGCTGTATACAATATTCGCTGTGGATTAGGTGGTGAAATATTATATGTATCTAACGAAAAAACTTGTACTGATTATAAAGGTGTACTGGTTACTCCTACTCTATCAGTTAGTCCAATTAGTTATAATGAATGTAAAGAAGCTCATTTATCGGCTTTAAATAATAAATTGGGCATATGTAAGTTTGTATCTGCTACAGTTGGATTTGAGTATCAGGTTAATGAAGTAGCCCCAGTAAGCTATCGTGAATGTATAGATGCACATGCATCAGGAGTAAGGAATCTCTTGGGTACTTGTGAATGGGTATCCGCTGCTGTTGGTTATGAATATCAAGCTAATGAAATAGCCCCAGTAAGCTATGGTGAATGTGTAGATGCACATGCATCAGGAGTAAGAAACC
>JAOUMD010000006.1 GCA_029881675.1 Minisyncoccota bacterium
AGCACCCAAAAAAATACTCAAGTGATGTAATAGAGAAAGAAAAAAATAGCCTTGATCTAATTTCATTTTATGTAAATCATCAGAAGATATTCTAAACAATTCTTTCAAACTAAATATATTTATTTTTCTATATGGATTATAAAAGAACTTAGGATATTTCTTTATTAGTTTAGGCAAGGCTTGGCCATATTCATAATGCCTTAGACATAATCTAAGCAAAGACTTTTTAAAGAAGTGAAATGCTTTTAAAGAGGGAGTAAATATTAACTTTTCTCCAGAAGTAGTGTGTTTGAGTAAAAAATCATGATCTTCTCCAACGTAAAAATTTTCATCAAACTTATAATTATACTTTTTTAAGATCTTAGATTTGAGTGATGTAACTGTCAATGGATAAGTTGGAATAATCTTATCTTTTTTTAGGAATCTATATTCCCCCATAAACAAAACTGACTGATATTTAGTAATCTTACTCATATTAACTGGTAATATTCTCCCTACATAAGCAAAAATATCTTTATTTAACCGATGTAGTCTCTCAGTACTACTCAAATAGTTTCTAGGCAGTAAGATATCATCGTCGACAAAAACCAGGAGATCTCTATCCAAACTGTTTAAACAGATATTCCTTGCAACAGCATAATTTTGTGTTCTAGTTTCAAAATAATTAATTGCAGTACAATCTGGAAAGTATTTTGAGACACTTTTTTTATCAAAAAACTTATTTTGAGAAATATCTTCTACTAGGATTATCTTGTCTGGAACTTTATCTTGTAGTGATAATGAAATTAAACAACGGTGCAATAATTTTTCTCTATTTTTAGATATTATTGCTACAGTAATAGTCATTTTTAATACATTACTTCTCCTCCATTAACATCAATCGTTTGCCCTGTGATATGAGAACTCTCATGAGATAACAAAAACTTAATTGTGTAAGCCAAATCTTCAGGAGTGGCCATTTTCATTAATGGAATGTTACTTTTAATTATCTTAATCAAATTAGTACTCCAACCATTACTCATTGCAGTTGGGTATGTCGCGCCAGGAACTACACAATTTACTCTAATATTTTTCTTTGCTAACTGTAATGCTGCTGACTTTGATAAACTAATAACAGCAGCCTTTGAAGAAGCATATCCTAAACCAGAAGGGCTACCTCCTCTTGCTCTTATAGAACTGACATTAACAATAGAACCAAAATTAGACATTAAATCCTGAGCAAAAAGCATACTTAAATATGTTCCATTTGCATTGATATCCATATCTTCAGAAAATCCTTTGTTACTCTTTTCTTTTAGAGGCATACTTAGACTAACTCCAGCTGAGTTGACTAAAAAATCGAATTTATCAATTTTTTGAGAAATATTTTCAAAGACTGATTTTATTGATTCATTATCAGACAAATCACACACCATTATTATAGATTTTTCTTTATTAAAAAGTTTTTCTTGAGCTAATTTCAACTTCTTCTTATCACTAGAAACCATAAAAACCATAGTTCCTAACTGATTAAGTAATACTGAAGTAGCCAAACCTATTCCAGAGCTTGCACCAAAGATAACAGCTGTTTTATCTTGAAAAAATGTTTTTCCATGAGGGGCTGAAAATTGATAATTTAATTTTGAAAAGTCTTCTTCATCATCTAACAAAGGTTGAGGAATTAGAAATAATTTTTTACTTATCTTATTTTTTATTTTGAAGAAAATATTTAAATAGTTTTCTTTTCTAGTCTCTAGCAATAAATTATTACCATATAATAAATTCTCAGAAAAATTATTTTGCAACAATTTAATCTTCTTATTACTAGATTTTACTTTAATTAATTTAGATTCTTTTTGTGATTTATAACAGTTTTCAATAAACAACATTAAATCAATATTTGAGTCCGCACTTAAATTATTAGGAACTTTACCATCAATCACATATGCAAAATAATCAACGCTACTGACAGGTTCTTTAAATTGGTAATCAATTTTTTCAATAATATTATTGTCAAAATCTGAAAATAATAGCTCTTTATCAGAAACTTTAATAATTCCCTCTTCTCCAACTATCTTAAACTCTTCATGAAGAGGAGGATTTGATTTAGAAAAATAAAAACTACCAATTATTCCATTCTTGTAGCTAAAACTAATATAAGCTGAATTTTCTGTTTTATCTTTTTTATCATTCTGATCAGTTCTGCAATATATATTCTGTGGTAAACCAAAATGTGAAACTAAGATATCAATAAAGTGATATCCCATATCTAAAACAACTCCTCCTCCAGACATTTTCTGACTATCTCGCCAATGATCACCTAGGTCAATATAGAAGTGATAATTTCCAATAATTTCTTTTACTTTACCTAGCCTATCAATCAACTCACTAATTCTTAAATAATGAGGAAATAACCTTCTTTGAGTATTAATACTAAGTAGAACTTTATTTTCTTTTGCAATTTTTGAAAGCTCTTTTCCATCTGAAGTATTAATTGCCAAAGGTTTCTCCTTCAAAACATTTATCCTGTTCTCTAAAAGTTTTTTTGTAATAGGAAAGTGAAGAAAATGAGGGATTGCTACTATTGCTATATCTGGAGTGATGCTCTCTAACATTGAATCAATATCTTTGAAATTTGGAACAGAATATAACTCTCCCAACTCTTTTCTAATTGGCGCTTCGTCAACAAGAGCAACAAGCTTTAAATTTTTTGATTCTAATACTGCTGGTAAATGAACTTTTTGAGTTTGATAACCCAGTCCAACTAAAGCAACTGTTTTTAACATAGGTTAGCTAACCCACTTTCTATATCCTTCTTTTTCTAACTTATTTACTATTCTTTGATCACCACTTTCAACAACCTTACCATCTACCATCACATGAACTTTGTCAGGATTAAGATATTCTAAAATTCTTTGGTAATGTGTGATTACAAGCACTCCGGTGTTATTTTCTTCAATAATCATCTTTACACCAGCTGCAACAGTTTTTAGAGCATCTATATCAAGACCTGAATCTGTCTCATCTAAAATAGCAAATTCTGGTTTTAAAACAGCCATTTGTAAAATCTCTAAACGTTTTTTCTCACCACCGCTGAAGTTTTCATTTAATCCTCTTTTTAAAAGATCAGGATTAATACTTAGTTTTTCTGCTAAAGATATCAAATATTTTCTGAATTCCAGAGCTTTCTCAATTTTATTATCATTGTCCTTAAACCTAGCTTTATATGCTTCTCTTAAAAATGTCTCTACTCTTACTCCTGGTATTTCTACTGGATTTTGAAAAGATAAAAACAGTCCTAATTCTGCTCTCTCATTTGGATCTAAACTTAACAAATCTTTTCCATCCATCTCAACTTTTTGTCCTGTCTTTTTTATCACTTCGTAGTTAGAATCTCCCATTAAAACTTTTGCTAAAGTGCTTTTACCAGCCCCATTTGGACCCATAATTGCATGGACTTCTCCCTTTTTTAGCTCTAAATTCAATCCATTTAAGATTATTTTGTCTGCTACTTTTACATGAAGATTTTTTACTACTAATTTTTTCATATTATTTACCGATATTTTTAATTTTATTAAATGCAATTTCGACTGATTTCTTTACATCATCAAATGTATTAAGTTCTTCAATTTCTTCAAAAGTAAACCATGCTATTCCATCAGTTTCTTCTACATTTTTTTTATATTCTAAGCCAGCGACAGGTTTCATCATATATCCTAAATCAAAATGTTGTTCACAACCTTTATTCCACTGTTTTAAAGGTTCTCTATTTTTCTTCCTTCTTTCATAATTTTCTTTGCATACCCAATGTAGACCACTTTTAAATGGGAGCGCCATAAAATCATCAGATTCATACCCGATTGCTTCAACTCTAATCCCAGTCTCTTCCCAGAATTCTCTTTCTGCAGCTTGATGTGGCAATTCACCCTTATCTAAATGTCCACCTGGAGATAACCATGCTTTTAACTTCTTATGTTTAATTAATAAGATTTTGTCTTCATTAATTAAAAATCCTGAAGCAGTGAAACAAAAATTAGGTTTAAGATTTTCTTTCATATTGAGAATCAATTTTAACATGCATTAAATAAGAAAGTACTTGAAATACAACCCCATTTTCATGTATATTTACGAAAATATCTATTTAACATTGAAAGGGGGTGAATGATATGAGCCTAAAGAAAAAACTTTCTGAAACTCAAGAAGAAACATTTGAACAACTGATGAGTCCTGAAAGCAATTGGCCAAATGAGTTACGAGAAAAATTTGAAGAGCGTTGTACAAACTCAAATGGCTACCAAAGAGATCTAGATAGAGAAGTTGTTTCAGATTATATTCAAGAAGTGTTTAATTAAATTAAACTCATCTGAACACCAGCATCTGTTTTTGGTTTAAATCCAAAATCAACTGGACATTCTATTAGTCTATTCCATTTATTTCTAAATTTTACATGCCCTTTATTTAATCCATAATCATAAACATCTCTTGTCACAGCCACATCTTGGATACAGTATTTTTCTAATTCATCCCATTGCTGATTTTTAAAATATTTAATTGCATCTAAACCATCTCCACTCTTTCCTATTCCCAATGTCTCTTGTGCTACAGAATCTAATTTAATTCTGTGTCCTGCACTTTCTTTAATCTTTGTCAAAACATCCAAAGTTGGTATTTTGGTAATATCACCATTGTAATATGGAATAAAGGTTGGCATATCAAAGCCATCAATGTTAAAACCAATCACGACATCAGCTTGTTCTAGTAAAGGGAATAAGTCTGGTAAATCTCTCTCAAAATAACTGAGCATCTCGCCCTTATCATTAGGATTTTCTCTTTTGCAAACGCCGACAAATGAAATACCTAAGCGATCTGGAAAAAATCCTCCGACATCATCAAATGATTTTTTTGTTTCAACATCAAGAATTAACTGCAACATACATGCTTTCTATTTTATTTGACAGGAAATAATTATTGGCTAAATTCTTTACTAATCCTCACCAATTCTATAGCTCGATCTCGAGCCTGACTATTAATAAATTTCAAAATACTTTCTACATCCGGGGAATGATCTTTTTTACGCATCCCCTCAATCTCTTTAAATAAAGTCTCTCCAACCATAAAACCTTTTGCTCCATTCTCTAAAGCATCACGCAATCTTTCTTTAAATTCTCCATAATCAATATTATCATCACTTATTAACCAAGGAACGTCTAATTGGGTTGTGATTGTTGCACAAGCTAAAGAATCATTTGGATATTGGAGAACAAATAAATTAGCTAAGTTTCTTAGTTCTTCAATTGCTTGCAATTGATCTTTTCTAAATTCTTCCCAATTAAATTGGCGATCTCCCGGTGTGTAAACAATTAGTTTTACAATTAACTCGATCTCTTCATAATGACAATAATCTTGAATCTCTGCTAAGAATTGTTTTTTCTTTAGTGCTCCCTCTTCCTCAGGATGATAATAAAGTGTTAAAACTGTGACACCATAATTATTTCTAATTTGTTCCACACCCCATTCTGGAATTAAATAAGGCAAAGATATTGGATCGTGTTCAGCTTGAGGTTCATCTAAATTAAGTCCAATTCCAATATCAATACCCTGGTTTGAAAAAACTTTTAAACTTAACTCCGGATCTAAGATAAAACCACTAACACCTTCAAAACTTTTTGAATCTAATCCAGAATAAGCTTTAAATTGAGCTTCTAAGATATCTTCAGCAATTTCTCTTCCACCAGCATCTAATAAATCTAATCCTAGAGCATCAATGAATTTAGCCTCATCGTCAAACTCTACTAAGTTAAACATGCCCTCACTGGAAGTTAAAGAAGATATCTTCATACTCTTAGTGTACTAAAAAACCCCGGTACTATGCCAGGGCTTGTTTTCACTAAAATCCATATCAAATATTATTTATCAGTTAAATATTTATAGTAAACTAAACAAATTCCAAAAATAAAAAGATAAAATCTAGTAACATATTCTCTTGTAAAGGAAATTAAACTAAATAGGTTTGCATCCTTTACAATTATAGTAAACTTATAAGGGATAGAACCAATATCTAAAAGGTCTGAGATATTACTCAAGAATATACTTCTAACTTGGGTATTCTTTGTTTTAAAATAGTGATACCCATATGCAAGTAACCCTCCTAGTTCATAATCAATATTTTTATATATAAAATCAGAAATTTTAAACCAGCTATTGTGATAACAAATAGATTTTTGGTTATAATAAATGCTTTTACCAGAAAGGAGACATCTAAGAATAAATTCCGCATCCAGACCATTTCTTCCAATCGATCCAGGGCCCAACCATTCTTTAAAATATCCTACTTTGTTAAAAATTGTTCTGTTTATGGCCATATTATTACTAAAACCGACCTCTAACCAATGTTTTACAACTCCTGTAGTTATCCTTTGCTCAAAATTTTTCTTTTCAAAACAGCAAGTACAAATCATCCCACTATACTTTTCAGGTAATAGGGGATAGTTTTTCCAAAAACCAAATCATGTTCATCTAGAGAGCTTAACATCTCCTGAATCCAGTTTTTATCCACAATGATATCGTCATCAATAAATAAGAGTTTTTTTTCCGTACTATTTTTAAGAGTTAAGTTTTTCCCAAGGCTCGCTCCTCTTTTTTTATGATAAAAAATCTTTAAATCAATAAATTTATAAATTGAAGCATCTAAATAGAAATCATCTTGAATAGATAAATATACACTTGTTCTAGTGCTCAAAGACTTATCTAACGAAGCCAACGTATCATATAGTTGTGGACGGCCAATTGAAGTTATAAAAATAGCTTCAGACATACAAAATTCTTCTCAACTAAGTAATACAAAGGCGGCCTCAACGAATAATTGTCTAAGCCCAATTCTATAATACATTTATTGTATTTTAAAACAAAAGCGATTCTTTCTTTTACTATAGGTACAAATTTATTTTTAAGGCCTAAAAAATGTTTACTTTTAAACATTCCAATTGCCATAATAACCACATCTGGAATTCCAAAATTACCCATTGATAACAATAGTCCATAATCTTTGTTATAAATTAAACTAAAAATATTTTGTTTTTTTTGTTTAAAAAAAACACTAATACATTCTGACATTCCAAGTCTAAAATTATTTTTGTAATTTACCTCCAAAATATTTTCTATATTAAATAAAATTTTATTTACTTCTCTGTTTTTGTTTAATGCATTAAGATAAACGAGATATCTATCTGTTAACCATTCCAAACTTGCCATTAAAAAGTGTTTTTTATCCAAATTATTTACTTTTGGAACTTTATTATTAATGAATATACTTAATAACAAAGCTTCTTTAAATAATTCCAAAGTATAAATATGAGGAGGATGATTAATTATTTTTTTTTCTAAACCAAAATTAATCACTTTTTTTAAAGCTAAATAATTTGATTTTTTATTTACTATAACTATTAAATCAAGATCCTTGTTTTTAGATTTATCCTTAAGCAACGATGAACTTATATCAATATAACCTAAAATTTCATTATTTTTTTTTAAGAAGTCAAACGTTTTTATATAAGAATTTTTTATACTCATTCCAGGGAAATTAGCTAATCTTAGTCTCGGTATTCTATTATTAAATGTTTTTCCCAGCAATAACCAATATCTAAAATTATTTATTAAAAATTAGTTCAAAAAACCCTGGCAATATGCCAGGGCTTTTTTTATATTTATTTTATTTAGTTAAAAATAATTTGAATTAAATACTATTCTTCTCTTTTTCTAAAACCACCTGAGCGATCAGATCTAGATCTATCAGAGCCACCTCTTCTATCTCCACCTCTGCTGCCACGGTCGTTTCTACCACCTCTAAATGAAGGTCTATCACCTCTTGGTCTGTCTCCTCCACGTTTGCTTTCAGCTTCTGCTTCTTGCTCCTTTGTGAGCATTGAGAGACCAATCTTACCATCATCCTTTAATTCAGAAATTCTCACATTTACTCTGTCACCAAATTTGACTAAATCATTAGCGTCTTTGACAAAATCAGGAGACATCTTTGAAACATGAACTAAACCTTCTTTACCTGGGAGGAATTCTACAAATGCACCATAGCTTTCAACTCTAGTGACACTTCCATTGAATTCTTCGTCAAGTTCGACTGTTCTCATCATTCCATTAATAATTTCTGCAGCAGTGTCAATCTTGTCTTGATCTGGAGAAGAGATATTAACTAAGCCAACACCCTTTTCTTCATCTTCATCAACGTTGATATCTGCACCAGATTCTTCAATGATACTTTTAATCATCTTTCCACCTGGACCGATAAGTTCTCCGATTCTATCTGCTGGAATTGAAATTTGGAGAATCTTTGGAGCGTATTGAGAAATTCCTTCTCTTGGGGCATCAATAGCTTTAAGCATTTCATCCATAATATGAATTCTTCCAGTTCTGGCTTGCTCTAAAGCTTGTTCTAAGATTTCTCTTGGAATTCCTTTGAGCTTGATGTCCATTTGGATAGCAGTAATACCTTCTTTTGTTCCAGAGACTTTAAAGTCCATGTCACCGACATGATCTTCTAGACCTTGAATATCAGAAAGAACAACATACTTCTTACCATCACTCATAAGTCCCATTGCAATTCCAGAAACTGGACGTTTGATTGGGACACCTGCAGCCATAAGTGAAAGGGTAGAACCACAGACACTAGCTTGTGAGGTAGAACCATTTGAACTCATGATTTCACTGACAACGTGGATTGTATAAGGGAACTCTTCTTGTGAAGGGATCATTGGCATTAAAGCTCTTTGAGCTAATGCACCATGACCAATTTCTCTTCTCTTAGCAAAACCAAATCTGCCAGCTTCACCTGAAGCATATGGAGGCATTGCATAGTGATGAATGTAGTAATCAGTTCTCTCACCTTCAATACTTTCGATAAGTTGACCTCTTGAAGGATCACTTAAAGTAGTAATTGTAAGGGCTTGTGTAGCACCTCTTTTGAACATTGCACTTCCATGAGTTCTTGGGAAGACATCTACTTCAGACCAAATATCTCTAATTTCATCAGTCTTACGACCATCAGGTCTTACTTCTTCGTCAATGATCATCTTACGAGTTTCTTTTTTGAGAAGCTTATCAATTGCTTTACTTAAGTATGAACCATCGATTGATTCACCTTCTTCTAATGCAGAATTTAGTTCTTCAGTTAGAGATTCTTTGAATTCATCTAAACCTGTTTTTTCTAAAGTTCCTTTTAGCTTAACAATTTCTCTAATTTCTGCTGAATGAGTTTCATAAATCTTTTCAGCTAATTCTTCAATCGCTTGAGTTTCAATTCTTTGATCTTCTGAGATAAGTTCTACTTTTTCTTTTCCGACTTCATTAACGATTTCATCAATAATAGTACAAACTTTACCTAGATTTTCTTGAGCTAAAACTAAAGCATCAACCATTGTGTCTTCTTTAATTTCATTTGCACCAGCTTCTACCATAACGATAGCGTCACCAGAACCAGAAACAACTAGATCTAAATCACTAGCATCTCTCTCATCATGAGTTGGGTTAAGCATGAACTCACCATTCTCTTTGTTGAAACCAACTCTAAGACCGGCAATTGGACCGTCAAATGGAATATCAGAAACAGCTAAACCGATAGTGCTACCAAGCATACCAAGCATATCTGGATCATTTTGACCATCATATGAGAAGACAGTATTAATTACTTGAACTTCATGAGTGATTCCATCAGGGAACATTGGTCTTAATGAACGGTCAATGACACGAGCTTTAAGCACAACTTCATCAAGAGGACGACCGTCTCTCTTAACCCATCTTGAACCTTTAATAACACCTGCTGAATATAATTTTTCAGCAAATTCTACAGAAAGTGGGAAGTAACCTAAGCTAACTTTTCTACCTAGAGCAACAGTAGTGTGAACAATAGTTTCACCACATGTGACGAGGACAGCAGCGCTAGCTTGTTGTGTAAACTTACCAATTTCTATGGTGACTTCTTTGTCACCAACTTTAAACACTTTTTTGTAAGTGTTTGGATATTTTGGATATGACATAATTTACCCTTTATAGGGTACCTTTCATATATAACTTTATGGAAAAATTGAAATCTAAATCTTAATTTTTAAGTTCTTAATCGCGGCAGGCATAAATAGAACTTAAATATAAAACTTAGATAAAGTCAATCTTTCCTAAGTTTAATTTTTAACAGTCTTATTATAACACAGACTAGAGAAAGAAATTAATAATTAAAGAAAAATAAATATGATATTATCAAGCCAATGAAACTAATTAATTCAATAAACCAGCTGAGACGAAAAATAAAAAAGAATGGAGATAAACTAATAGAACTTTTATCAATAAACTTTATTTATGTCCTTGGGATAGGAATTACAGCTATTATTGCAAAAGTTCTCTTTCACAATTTTTTAATTAAAAAATATTATAGAAGCAGTTGGAAAAAATCATCCCCCACAAATAGTCTGGAAAAGATGTTTTAACACATATGATAATTTTAGGAATTTCATGCTATTACCACGACTCAGCCGCCTGCATTATCAAAGATGGAAAAATTATTGCTGCTGCTGCTGAAGAAAGATTTACAAGAATAAAACATGATAACAGTTTTCCAAAAGAATCAATAAATTTTTGTCTTGATAGTCTTAAAATATCAGCTAATGAAGTTGATGTAGTTACATTTTATGAAAAGCCTCTTATAAAATTTGAAAGATTAATATCTCAGCACTTAGAAAACTTTCCTAAAAGCTACTCACAATTTACCAAATATATTGGGCCCTGGTTTAACAGTAGACTCCAAATAAAAAAAACACTTGAAGAAGAAGTAAATTACTTTGGAAAAGTAACCTATGTCGACCATCATCTATCTCATTCTGCAAGCAGTTACTTTTTATCTCCATTTAATAAATCTGTGGTGATTAATATTGATGGGGTTGGAGAATGGGCAACAACAACTGTCGGTATTGCTAATAAAGGAGAAATAAAAATAGATAAAGAAATACATTTTCCTCACTCAATTGGCCTTTTATACAGCACACTGACAACTTACTTAGGATTTAGTGCAAATAATAGTGAATATAAAGTCATGGGACTCGCAGCATATGGGAATCCTAAAACTTATAAAAAACACTTTGAGAAAATAATCAAATTATTTCCAGATGGTAGCTTTAAATTAGACATGGACTACTTTGATTTTGATTGGTCTGGGCATATGCCTTCAAAAAAAATGATTAAGCTATTTGGACATGAAGTCAGAGAAAGGGACTCAAAGGCATATCAGTATCATAAAGATATTGCGGCTGCTTTACAAAAAAGGACCGAAGAAGCAGTTTTTAATATTTTCAACGCCGCTTATAAAAAATATAAAATAGATAATATCTGTTTTGCAGGGGGAGTAGCCCTTAATTCTGTCTTAAATGGAAAAATACTAGCTAATACTTCATTTAAGAAAATATTTATCCCTCCAGATCCAAGTGATGCTGGAGCAGCTATGGGAGCAGCATTATATATAAATAATAAACTTTCAAATAAAAAAATTAACCATAAAGAATTTACTCCCTACTTAGGCCCTGAATACAAATGGTACCAAATTAAAAATGAGATAGAAAAATTAGGATTAAAATATAAATATTATAAAAATAATAAACAATTATCTGACGTAATATCTCAATATATTATTGATGAAAAAGTAATAGGCTGGTTTCAAGGAAAAATGGAATGGGGGCCAAGAGCGCTTGGAAACAGAAGTATTCTTGCTTCTGCAGCTACAACTGGGATGAGAGACAACATTAATGCCAAAGTTAAAAAAAGAGAAATGTTTAGACCTTTTGCTCCAGTAATTCTTGAGGAAAAAACTAATGAATACTTTAAGACAGATAAATACTTATCTGCATCTACAAAATGGATGTTAATGGTATATCCCTTTAAAAACAAAAGAAAGAAAGATGTACCAGCGGTTGTTCATGTAGATGGAAGTGGCCGCTTAGAAACTCTAAGTAAAGACGATAACTCCAAATATTATGATTTAATCAATAGTTATTATAAAAAAAGTAAAATTCCTATTATCATCAATACTTCATTCAATATTCGAGGGGAACCTATTGTCTGTAGCCCTAAAGATGCGCTAAACTGTTTTTTAGAGACTGATATAGATTTTATCGTCTTAGATAATTTTGTAGTGAGTAAATAATATGACAAAAGACCTTATAGAATATTTAATGAAAAATAAAAAATGGTGGTTAATTCCTCCAGTTATTATTTTTATTATTTTTGGATTTTTGGTAGTCTTTTCAACCACTTCTCCAATCAGCCCATTTGTTTATATGTTGTTTTAAATATTTAGATGAATAAATTTTTATCTATCATCTTTAATAAAAAAAATTGGATAATTTCAATTTTTATCTTATTTTTATCTACTTTATTTATATTTAGTCTTTTGGAAATAACCAATCCAATGATTGGAGAAGGAGATGCTTATTCAAGAGCAATTATCTCTAAAAGGCTGTTTGATAAAGGCCAATTATTCAACCTTGGAATTACAAATACTTGGTTACCACTCCACTTCTCTCTATTAAACATTCTTTCATCTTTTAATCTTAATATTTTCACTAGTCAAAGAATAGTCACTTCTATTTTTAGTATTTTATCTATTTATTCTCTCTATCTATATTCAAAAGAAGTATTTAAAGACCAAAAGGTTGCGATATTATCAGGAGTTATTTTTGGATTATTACCCCTCAGAATTATTCTAAGTACTCAAACTCTGTCTGAGACAACTTTTTTGTTTTTCTTTATCTTAGCCATGCTCTTTTTGATAAAAAGGCACACTACTAAGAACCTATTGTTTTTTATGATATTGTTCAATTTGTCTGCTGCGATTAGATTTGAATCTTGGCTAATTATTCCATTAATTATTTTATACTTAATCTTAAATAATAAAATTAATAAAAATATAAAATTTCTTTACTTTCTTTCTCTGTTACTCTTTCCTATAACTTGGATCATTAACAATTTTAAAGACAACGGGACTCTCTTCTACTTTTTTAACAACAAATATAACATCGCTCAAAGAACAACTATAAATGAATTTTATAATTTAAACCTTTCTATTAAAGCTTGGGAAGGCCAATTACTACAGTTATTTCCAATAGAAATTTTAATTATTACTATTTTTTCATATAAGTATTTATTTAAAAAATTAACTTTGAAAAAAGCTTTTTCATACTTTCTACCCATATATTTATATATAATTCTAATTCTTCAAGTATTTCTAGGAACAATGGAATGGTTTCCTCATAGATACCTACTAATTCCACTCACATTTTTAATTCCAATATTAGCAAATTATCTAATAATTGTTTCAAAAAAAATTATTAAAGCTTACAAAAAAAACAATAAAAAATATTTATTTATATTAATTGGATTAATCATTATTTCTTTATCACTTTATAGCTACTCGGAACTTTATAAATCAAATCAAAAAATACTCACAATTTTATCATTTCACAACTTAAAAGAAGATAATCCTACTAATAATTTTCATATAGAAAACAAACAATATTTTGATCAAATAGTTAAAGAAATAAATAAACAAAACTTTAGTAATAAAAAAAATATTAAATATTTTTACAGAGATAAATACCGGACCTTTCATGATCAAGCTCTATTTTATTTTACTGATTCTGACGGATATGATGTAAATAAAAATAAAATAAATACTGAAAACCTAAATAATTTTATAATTGTTTGGGAAAGAGAATATAATAAATTTGAAAATGAATTACCTAGCCATTTAACAAAAGCTTATGAGAATAAAAATTATTTTATACTAACAAATAATTAAAAATCAAAATCAATTTTAAATTTTTTTATAAATTCCTCAGCTAACACTGCTGATAAAGAAGCATTTGGATGATAATCATCATTATCATTAACAAAATATTTTTTTCCTATTAATTCTGAGTCTTGAGCCCAATTATAAAATTTCAATGTTTTATTTTCGTATTTATTAGAAAACAGATTCCTATACAATTCATCATTCCAGCCATCTTTAGAATTATCATAAACGGTGTCATAAAAAATAAAATATTGTTTAGCCTTAACATTGTCAGATAATAGATTCATCTGATCAATTACTTTCTTTGTGACTTCAATACCTGACCCATCAGTTAATAAATTATTTTCTCTAAACAGATGATAACTATTATTTATAAATAAGAATAACTTTATCTTGTCAGTATAGCTATATTTTTGTGGATACATTAACTGTTTAAGTTCTCCATCTAAAACAGAGAAAACTGGTTTTGTTCCAGCATATTCAAAACATTTGTAATGAAGCCTCCTATCATGATTAACATCCCTTCTAAGGTGATCTGGAATAAATGTATACACAACAAAGTCAGGTTTTATATATTCAATATATTTATCCAACTGAAGCATTGATTGAACTGAGCCAAAACCTTGAACACCCAAGTTTACTATTTCATACTTATTATCTAATAAGGAATTAATTTGTGAAGAAAAGATTTGATCATAATTAAGCTCTTCCCCGAAAGTGACTGAACCCCCAATAAAAACTATTCTTGGTTTATTAAAATCAACAGATAATTTTTCTGCTCTTACCCTAATCCCTTTATCATTAAAATAGTATGAAAAATCTTTTCTTTTAGATAAATAGGATAAATCATTCTTGTATGACCAGCCAGTTATTTCATCAAATTTACCCAGCTCATACTCAGCAGACTTTGTAATAGTTTTACACCCTTGATATGGATAATTAACTATCTTCAAAATAAACTCTATTAAAATAAAGGGGATTAATGTTGATAATAAAAGTAAAAGAAATATTCTGAAGTTATCTTTAAACATCATTGTGTTATTAAATTAACCCCATCTTTTCTTTAACTTCTTTAATTGTCTCTCTAGCAATTTCCCTAGCTTTCTTTGCCCCATCCTCAATGACCTGCTCGACATATTCTGGGTTAGCTTCTAATTCTATTCTTCTTTCTTGAATAGGCTTTAACTCCTCAGAGATAGCTTCAGCTAAAGACTTCTTTAAGTCGCCATAGCGAATACCACTGGATGTATATAAACCTTCATACTCTCTTCTCTTCTCTTCACTTTGAAAAAGTTCAACTAAGGTTAATAAATTAGCTACTCCACCTTCTGTTGGAACACAATCTCCTTGACCAGAGTCTGTTGGAGTTTTAGATAGTTTCTTTGTAATAGTTTTAAGATCATCAGTTAGATTAATCGCACTACCGGCAACACTCTTACTCATCTTACCTTGTCCCATCAATGAAGGAACATATGTCCCTTTTGTCTCAAATCTCTTTGTAGCTGGAAAATCAGTTCCAAATCTATTATTAAACTTACGGGCAATCTCTCTAGCTACCTCAATATGTGGTTCTTGGTCTATTCCAGCAGGAACTAAATCTGATCTATATAACAAGATATCAGCAGCCATTAAAATAGGGTAGTTAAGAAGAGCCATAGTAACATCCTCAGGATGCTGTTTTACTTTATCTTTGAAAGTAGGTAGATGGGTCATCTGAGCAACAGAAGCCATACTAGAGAATAGAAATGCTAGATATGTGTGTTCTGGAACCATAGATTGCAAGGTAATAATAGATTTTTCAGGATCTAATCCTGCTGCTAAGTAGTCCATGATTACATCACGGCTTGCTTGAGCTAAAGTATTCTGATCATATGGAGTAGTGATGGTATGTAGATCCATCGCCATATAAATACAATCCAGATCTTCTCTATTTTGTAACTCTATATATCCTTTTACAGCACCAAGATAATTCCCCAGGTGTAATCTTCCTGTGGCTCTTGTTCCTGAAAAAACTCGTTTTTTTGTTTTGTTATTTGTCATAATTGTTTTTTTTCTTATTGTGGTTATTCTACCAATATTATTTAACTTGGGGTGTGAAGGTTTACTTCACACCCCTTCATTGTTTCCTATTCTTTCATATTTATAAGATTTTCATAGACATTTTCAACGTCTTTGTCTCCTCTACCAGATAGATTAATAACTATTACTTCTTCTTTAGATAACTTGGAAGCTAACTTAGTTCCATAGGCAAGAGCATGAGCTGATTCTAAAGCAGGAATAATCCCCTCTAATTTAGACAACTGCAGAATGGCCTTTACCGCTTCTCTGTCAGTAGCTCCCACTACTTCTAGTCTGCCTGATTCTTGCAATGAACTAAGTTCTGGACCAACTCCTGGGTAATCAAGACCAGAGGCAGCACTATATGACTCTAAGATTTCTCCCTTATCATCTTGCAAAACATTACACCTAAAACCATGTATAACTCCTGGTTTACCTTTCTTTAAAGCTAAACCATGCTTATTTGTCTTCTCTCCTTTTCCAGCTGGTTCTACGGCAACTAACTTAACGTTAGAGTCATCTATGAAATCATAGAAAAGACCTAAAGCATTTGAACCTCCACCGACACAGGCGACTAAATAGTCAGGCAATTTAAATTCAGCTTCAAACATTTGTTGTTTGACTTCCTCACCAATCACTTTTTGAAAGTCTCTAACAATCATTGGCAATGGGTGAGGACCGACAACAGAACCAATCAAATAAAAAGCTTCTGGATTATCCATAAAGGCACCAAGAGCTACATCAACAGCATCCTTTAGAGTTGCTTGGCCTTGAGTGACAGGAATTACCTTAGCGCCAAGCATTTTAATGCGGTAAACATTCATCTTCTGGTTTTTAATATCCCTTGCTCCCATATAAATCTCACACTCCATATTAAATAATGCTGCTACTGTTGCTACTGCGACACCATGTTGTCCTGCTCCTGTCTCTGCAATGAGTGTCTTTTTGCCCATATGCTTAGCTAATAAAGCTTGCCCAACACAATTATTTATCTTATGTGCTCCTGTATGATTTAAATCTTCTCTTTTAAGATAGATCTTTGCTCCACCGTATTTTTTAGTTAACTTTTGTGCAAAGTAGAGAAGGCTTGGTCGATCAATATAGTTTTTGTATAGATCTACTAACTCTTTCTTAAAACTAGCATCATCTTTCAACTCTAAATAGACTTTCTCAATCTCATTTAATATCTCTATTAATTGTGGAGGAACATATTGACCTCCAAATTGACCAAAGTTACCTTTTTTATCTGGTAAGTTGTATTTTTTATTATTAATTTGTTTATTTTTCATTTTATGTATTTTCTTTTTTAATTTATTCCCCTGGGGGACATTTATATATTTGAGTTTCGTTGAGACCTTGCCATAGGTAACGACTGCAGTTCCAATTAATCTTTAAGTAATATCTTTTTTTCATTTTTATTTATTAATTCCTAATTATTTTATTTTTAATTACAAAAAAGCCCCCATTTTCAGGGAGCTAGTACTTTTTGCTATTTTATCTAATTATTATTTTAATTTTAGATAACAAAAAACTCCCCTGCGGGAGCCTTGCTAATTTAACTACAACAACAACTCCCTTATTTTAGAGAGTTCCACCAAGCGGTAGTAAGTTGTGTATTTAATTTCATTATTTTTATTCTAAACTATTTATTCAATTAAAGCTCTTCAATTTGAACATTTGCGTCAGTTTCAGGAGCTTCAATTAATTTTAAGTATTTTTCAGTTGTAGTAATTCTTTTGTGACCTACTAATTGTGAAACATACACTAAAGGAGTTCCAGCTTTAAGTTGTTCTGTAATAAAGGTATGTCTAAGATCATTAACCTTTGCACCTTTAATACCAGCTAATCTGAAATATCTATCAATAGCAGTTCTAATGTTTCTAACTAAGAATGGTCTACATGTCTTTGTTAAGAAGATTGTCTTTTCTCTAGCTCTTGGTCTTACTTGAATATAAGAAGATAAAGAAGTTTTTGCAGACTTGTTCATTGGAACTTTTCTGCTACCTCTTGAGTCTTGAGCTCTGATAAAGATAACATTACGATCAAAATCAACATCTCCTAAAGCTAGTGCAGCTAACTCAGAGATTCTCATACCTGTTTGAAGTAAGAGTTCTACAATAGCAGCAATTCTAGCATCACCTCTACAAGCATCTCTTAAAGCTCTGTATTCAATTCTAGAAAGAATTCTTGGTGGAGCTTGTTCAAATTTTGGATGAGTGACTACTTCTGCAGGATTACTTGAAAGTTCACCTTCAGCAATTAAGAATCTAAAGAAAGATTTAATTGAGTTAATTTTTCTTGAAATAGATTTACCAGTGTATCTTTGTTTAGATAAGACTTCTTTAAACTCATTAATATCTTCAGAAGCAACTTCTTCAGATTGGAGTTTGCCTTTTTTATTAACAAAGTCAACTAATTGCTCGATGTCTTTACCATAAGCAATAACAGTAGCATTAGCCTTTCCACTTGCGCGGAGACTGTCTATAAATTTATTGTGTGCATCGACTAATGTCATAATATACTTTCATTTCTCTGATTTGTTACAATTCATGTAATAATCAGTTCTTCTCGGTTTATGTTTATTTAAATTAGAGCGTCTTATAATAACATATTTCCAGATAAAAAACAATGTTTAAACTATTTAGAAACCCACTGTTCATAATTATTGCTACTGCTATAACCATAGTTTTCTATATCTCTTTATCAAAAACACAACAAAAAACTCTTTCTACAGATCAAAAAATCAAATTATCTCAAGAAGAAAAGATCAAATTAGAGGCAGAAAATAAAATCCTAGAGCAAAAATTACAAACTTCTAATCCTGAATTTAGCATCAGAGATGAGTTTTTGATGTATAAAGAAGGTGAGTATGTGGTGAAAGTGCCTTCTTTACCAAAGGAAGATGAAGAAAGTGAGAAAAATAAAGAGGAGTCTAACTTAGATAAGTGGAGAAAACTAATATTCTAATATTATTATCTCTTATTTATTAATTTCCTCAAGTATTTTATAACTATTATAATCTTATCACTCTGTAAATTTAATAGACTTACCGACAAGATAAAAACAAGAACACTTAAAAAGAATACTATTTCAATTGTAGCTACTTTTGTCCCTAACTCTTGAAACTTACTCTTAAAAGAGTACTTTCCGTCAGGGTAAGATAATTTTTGTATATTTATGCTCTCAGGCGAATATTTTATTGCTTTAAAAACAAAATTATTATCCTGCTCATAATATGGATTCACATACTCCCAAACTAATTCCTTATCTCTTGTCACTTCAAATATTCTCCCAGTCATACTCTCAGTAATCAGAGTATTTCCATTTTCTAACCTTTGAGCCCCTCCCATTAAAGCAGAAAAAAAATGAATTCCTCCTAGACCATCCCCGGAATATTCCCAAACTACTTCTAAAGTTTTTGGGTCAAGTTCTATAACTCTAGATCCAGGAATATAGAATCCACCTTTATTAGAAGTACCATGAACTCCATTATCAAATAATAAAATATTATTATTTTCTAATAAAGTCACATTATGTTGCTTGCTTATTTTATCTTTTCCCCAGGCCCATTCAAGTTTTTTATTCTTTTTATCAATCACAGCGATCATATTTAACTGGCGAATACTAATTAAAACTGCTTCATTACTTAAAAAAGTATTTTCTTGGGGTAAATAATCTATTGAATTAACATGAGTAAAAGATTTTCTGGTTACAAATGACTCTAGTTCATAATCATCAACGTCAAGTAAATCTTCTACTTTTACTTCCCAGATTATTTCCTTCGTTTTATAATCTATTTCAATTAAGGTATCTGCCCAAATTTGTCCTTCGTTCTCTGTTCCTACTATCCCACCTCGTACTTTTTTCTGATTCTCTGCGCTCATTGGCTTCCATAAGATGGCAAGGATATTACCATTTGGCATCTTATCAAAGTCATGATGAAGATATTCATTCCTATATTCCCAAACCAAATCTCCTTCCCAATTAAATTCTTGAATAATTCCTCCGCCTCCTCCGGTAGGTGGATTTTTCAACTCTTCTGTAGCTCCTCCCACTAGAAGATTTCCATTATCTAATAAAAAGCTATATAAACCTGGTTTATAATCTAAAGACCACTCATGAACAGTCTCTCCATTATTGTTAATTAATAGTGTTTTATAAACATTATCATCACCTTTTACGCCTTGTATTGGTGTATAAAGTACGTAACCTTCAGAAACTTTTTCATCATCAATCCTTGTAAGACCATGAGGAAAATTTGTAGTAAAAGCACTTACTCTGGCAACACTACTCAAAAATATTAAGAAAAATAAGGATATTATCAAAAAACTAAATTTTAATTTCATATTGATTCATAATTTATAACTTTCAAATGACAATTGATAGCAGTAAATAAAAAAAGACCTAAAAAAAGGTCTTTTCTCACTCATTGTCGCGGGACTAGGAGTCGAACCTAGCCTGTGGGATTATGAGCCCCACGTGCACCGTACACTATCCCGCACATACTTGATACAATTTATCAAGAGATCCATATTATACCCCAGATCTGGTGAAATACCAAATATACGACTTCCCTAGTCAATAAATCCTTATCCTGTTACACTACTTTCATGCCTCACGATAAATTCACAGCCACTTGGGTATCCCATTCTTCTATTGGAGATTTCCTCAAGTGCCCACGCGCCTATTACTTAAATAATGTTTATAAAGACCCCAAGACTGGACATAAAATATCAATCACTAGCCCTGCCATGTCCCTTGGTAGTGCTGTTCACACTGTTTTAGAATCTCTCTCCACTGTTCCCACTCCAATTAGATTTAAAGATTCTTTAATTAAACAATTTGATGAAGTCTGGAAAGATATCTCTGGTAAAAAAGGTGGTTTTACTTCAAAAGATCAAGAAATGGAATATAAGAAGCGTGGTGAAGAAATGATAAAAAATGTCATGAAAGATCCAGGACCTTTAAAAAAACTTTCTGTAAAAATCAAACAAGACCTACCTCACTATTGGATCTCAGCAGAAGACAATATTATTCTTTGTGGAAAACTTGACTGGTTAGAATATTATCCTGATACCGACACTGTTGGTATTCTTGACTTTAAAACAGGTAAAAATAGAGAAGATGAAAATTCTCTACAATTACCAATCTATTCTCTCTTGGTTCACAATTGTCAAAAAAGAAAAGCGACTACTGCAAAGTATTGGTATCTGGCAGAAGGAAATGAGTTTTTAGAAAAAGATTTACCCGATTTAGATGAATCTCATGAAAAAATCCTTTCAATTGCCAAAAAAATCAAAACAGCTAGAAAACTAGAAAGCTTCAAATGTCCAAAGGGACCAAAAGGCTGTTTTGCCTGCAACCCTCTTGAGGCTATTATCAGAGGAGAAGCCGAGTTTGTTGGAGAAAGTGCTTACAGACAAGATCTATATATCGTCAATAAAGATAATCTGAATAAAGAAGAGGATGATAGTGTTATTTTATAAAAATAATTTAAAAAATGACTAAAAAAAATTTTTAAATAGAAAATATGGACGATAATAAACAAATTCCTACCACCATTATCAACGGTTTCTTAGGCTCTGGTAAAACTACCATTATTTCTCACCTAATTGATTATTTAATCGCCAAAGACAAAAAGGTTGTCTATGTCAAAAATGAAATCGGTGAGATGGATTTAGATGCAAAGTTAATGCGTGGAAAAAACATTGTCTCTCAGGAATTACTGAACGGTTGTATTTGTTGTACTCTGGTTGGACCCTTTATTGCTTCAATTGACGAAATTTCTAAAGAATATAACCCTGATCGTATTATTATTGAGTCTGCTGGAAGCGCTGACCCTGCTAGTTTGGCTCTAATGGTTGAGAACCACCCAAAGCTAAGAAGAGATGGAGTTATTGTCGTTATTGATGTTCTCAACTTCAATGGCTATGAAAAAATAGACGAAGTAAGTAAAAGACAGACAGAGTTCACAGATCTAATTGTCTTTAATAAAGTTGAAGAAGTAGATAACCAGAGAAAAAGCCAAGTGGTTGGGTATATTAGAGTGCTTAATGAAAAGTCTCCAATAGTAGAAGCACCAGGCGGTAAAATTAATCCTGATCTAGTATTTGGACTTGGTGAAACTGACCTTGGAGAGTTTATTAAGCATCATCCAGAAGATCATCACCAAGAAAAAGATGATCAAATAAGTGCTTTTACATATATTTCAGACAAAAAATTTACAAAAGAATCTTTAAACAATTTTTTATCTAACTTACCTAAAAATATCTTTAGAGTTAAAGGTATCTTTCAGACAAAAAATAAACCTCTCGTTGTAAACGGAGTATTCAATCGCTTTGACTTTGAAAATTTAAATGAGACAGTTGAAGAGACAAAAACAAAACTTATCTTTATTGGATACAAGGCGGAAAATAATAAAGAAGAAATATTTAGTCAACTTCAATCACTTTAATAAATGCTATTTATTATGTCCATTTGAGTGACCATTACCATTCTCTTTTCGCTTCTTAGCTTCTCTTCGATCACAAGCTTTCTGATATTTTACATTCATTATTCTAAACTCTTCAATCAATTTATCTAACTCTTCATCTGTTTGTGCCTCAATATCAAGAAGCATATTTCTAGCCATTCTATTTGCTCTGACAAGTTCATCTAATTTAAGGTGAACTGCTTTTGAATCACGATTTTGTGTATTTTGAATCAAAAAAACCATCAAAAATGTAACTACAGTAGTAGTTGTATTAATAACTAACTGCCATGTATCTGAATAATTGAATATTTGTCCTGACAAAGCCCAAACAATGATTAAAGATAATGCTGCTATAAAAGCTCTTGGTTTACCTGATTGCTTTGCTATAAAAGCAGAAAAAATGCGAAATATATTACTCATGATGTCTACTTTATCACAATATTAGGATACCGAGAAATCCTTTGCAGTATTTGATAAATAGTAGTACTCTTTAATATATGATTACCATTGACCAAATAACCACAGCTCATAAAATAGATAAAAATAAAGAAAATTTTCCAGTCAATACAATTAGACTTTTTTACTTGATCTTTATCTACTCATTAGTAACTGATAATCCATTAGAAAAAGCAGAAAAAATGATTGAAGCAATTCCAATCATTGGCTCAATTTTAGAAAAAAGAACTGACTTAAGACTTTCAGGAGAAAAACAAGATATCAATGCAGAATGGTTAGCGGTCAAAGAAGAAATAACGAAACTAAATCTAATTATTGATTCTCCAATAAATAAAACCACATTTACTCATCTATTCTCTACTATTCTTCCTGCTCAGGAAATTCTGCTATTTAATATAGTAAATCAAGCTCAAGGAGAAGGTAAAACTTTCTCTCCTAGTGACATCATTGCTACTTTAAAACTTAGAGCCATGGACTCTATCTCCTACTCTAGTTTTGTTACTAGTTTAATTAATATGCCAGAACATGAACTAGCCATTCATTATCTAACAAATCTTGCATATCAAGTAAATGATTTATTAGACTCTATTCTTTTTGCCAAAGAAGATACTGATAATAATAATTTCTCTCCATTTGAAGTAATTAGAAAATCAGCCAAAGACTCTGCTGAAGCCAGAATGATTATTAAATCAATTTTAGATAAATTAATTGAAGATAAGAAACAGGTCTCACTACCACCTCAAACACAACAGCTTGTTGATCAATTCTTTACGATGTTGATTGGTATTCTGGGAGATATGGGTACGACCTCAGAAACTACTCCACAAGAGTAACTTCATCACCGACAGTAATATTAAATTTATCACTGTCTCCAGAATTAACTTCTAGAACCTGATCTACTGCGTCTTTTGGTGAATATAAAGTTAACATTTTATTATCTTCTCCTTCTGGAATTGGGACATCTCTTGAAATTTCAATTACCTTTCCATCCTTAATCCAAATCATATCTAAAGAAAACCGCATATCTTTCATCCAAAAAGCAATCTTTTGTTCACCGTCTAAAATAAATAACATTCCATCACTACCAATCTCATCACGAGCACTCAAACCTTTTTTTAGAGATGCTTGATCTTTAACAATTTCAACATTTAATTCCTTATCTCCCACCCTAATTTTCCCAATCAGCTTATCTTTCATAACATCCTTTGATGGTAGTTCTGTTGATAATAATTTATTTATCTGACTACCCCCAACCATAGTACCTAAAAATATACCGCCTAAAATAAAAATAAAAATAACTGAGTATTTCTTTATCATTATTCTATTTTTTCCTCATCCTTCATTAAATAACTCAAGCTAAAAAGTAAAATAAATACTAAGATTAATTGATTTATGCCTAACCAGCCATTAATCATTCTTTTCTCAACTCTTAAAAAATCTAATAAGAATCTTATTAAAGAATAAAAGGCCACATAGAGCATAAAAAATTTACCTTTACCGATATCTTTATTCTTAAAATTTTTCCAAGCATAAATTCCAAATGAAAAGGTTAATAATGATTCATATAAAAAAAGTGGGTGATGCTTAGAATTATCAATCGTAATTCCCCAGGGAAGATCTGTCGCCAATCCATAAAGTTCTTTATTAAAATAGTTCCCCCACCGTCCTATACTTTGTGCAAATGGTAAACCAAAAACTATCAAATCCAATAATTTTTTAAACTGATAATTTTCAAATTTGGCAATAAGATAGAAAGCAATAACTCCACCCAAAACTGCGCCAAGAATACTAATTCCACCATTCCAAATTTTAAAGATTCCAATTAAGTTGTCCTGATATAAATGCCAATCGGTAACTACATGCCAAAGTCTAGCAAAAAAAAGAGAACTGAAAAGAAAAATGGAGATATTCGAATAGTAATGTCTGAATTCAAAATCAATCTGCTTACTTTTTTTCTCCACCAAAAGTAAAGCAACTACTACCGCTAATCCAACTAGTAGTCCATATAAATTAAATGACACTAAAAATACTTATAAATAAATAGAAAGACCAAAACACCTTAATTAATAAATCAATATCATATTTATTCCAAAGTTTTTTTGATTGAATAAAATACTGATTAAAAAATTCAACATACGATCTTGAATGCCACATTTCTAATCCTAAAATTAATCCAATACCCATAACAATACCCATACCTAAATCACTTCCACTTGATGTGATTAAAAATAGTGATAAGCCAAAATATGAAATTATAAAAAGAATAGAACGTGTAACTAAACGAGCAAATTTATCATCCTTGAGATGAATGCTTTCATAATAATATTTATATAATTGATTTTTATCTAAATACATTAAAACAATACCTGCAAACCATCCCAAAACATAAAAAATACTTTCATTTAAACTGCCTCTTCGTAAATAATGCAATGAAGCAAACAAAAAAGGTAAACCTATTTTTATTAGATCGACTTTATTTAAGTTTTTTATATTGAATTTCATCTTTTTCGATTGGAAGACCCAATTTATAAGAAATTATCTTTCTAACACTTTGGTCAACTTTTTGTTTAAAATTGCCATCCGAATTGTACTCTCTTATCAGCATATCATAAACTTCACTGAGCTGTTCAACGTTAACCGATGGACCATAAATTAAGACATTATTTCCAGCCAAGATAGCCCGTTTTGTTACATCGCCCAAACTCTGTTCTTTTAACTCTGCTCCTGTTGTAGATTCCGAGACATAATATGCCGCTTTCATATCCAAAGCATCGGTAAATACCAATGCTTGATGATAATTATTTGTTAACTCTCCCACACAATCTGGACTCAAAGAACATGGTATTTGTGCAAACTGATTATCAACTCCAATGTGTGAGATCATCACTCCAAGATCTGGTGTTAAATCTAATAAAGTTCTATAAATAAAGACATCTTCAATTCCAACTCTTCCCACAGCAAATTCTTTGTGTAAATCTTCCTTTACACTTCCAATTCCTGGAAAATGTTTTAATACAGATAAAATTCCTTGTTGCTTAAATGCATTAATAAATAAATTAGCTTGCTTTGTAATAATATCTGGATTAGACGAGCAAAGCCTATTATTCAAAACTCCTCTCGGGGCACCCAAATCAACCATTGGTGCTAATACAATATTTACTCCTACTTCTTTCAACTCTTCTGCTGACTGATCCAACACTCTTTGGGTAATTTTTTGGTCAAGTTTACAAATAGAATTCCAAGAAGCTAATCTTGTGAAGCCTTCCCCGTCAAGTCTTTGAACCTTTCCACCCTCATGGTCAACGGCAACCCATGGCAACAATACAGAGCCATTATATTCATGAAGCTTATCAATAGTAGATTTTGCTGAATTAGTAGAGATCTTATCTCCAAATAAAGTAAAAAAACCAACATTCTTTTTACTTAATAAACCCAAATAAACATCCTGTGTAAGTCCATTATCATCAATTTTTCCATCCTTTTCTATGACTATTGGCCAAGAGATTAATTGACCTACTTTATCTTTATCATTAAATTTATTAAATATTGTATCTACAGCATCTATGACTTTTGTTTGTTCCTTTTCCTCACTTACTTCTTCTTCATTTGTAAGTTTCTCAGAGATAATCTCTCCAAAAGGGGTAAAGGAATAATTTAATCCTAGTAAAACTACAACAATAGACAAAACACCCAAAAATGACAAAGTATTTTTATTCATTATTCCCTTTTTTCTTTTTTACATTTTTAAAATCTATATCACCCCATAGTGACTCTTGTGATTTTTGAATATCTTTATCTTCTTCCAAAGCTTTTTTTTCTTTTTTTAACTGAGCAAATTTCCACATAAATAATCTAGATTTACTTTTTGCATTTGCGGCATCTTTTACAAAACCTAGTGCTCTCTCAAGTATTCCTCTGCTCTCTCTCTTTGCCAACCGCATATATAAACTTGTACGTTCTATGTCGTCAAGTTCTACTGCCATTCTATAACCAAAGTCTTGAAATTCTTGAGTAATATAACCGCCCTTATCTTGCAACTTAAACTTATTAAATAAATCACCAACGGATTGCATTCCTTTTTTACTCATAGTTACATTTTATCTTAAATTAGATAAATTTGGGTTACTTTTGCTTTATCTTATCACTGATGACTAAACTGGACATTGTTCCAACTGCTGCAATCAAAAATAGAATTTTCCAATCACCTGAAACAATAAATATTACTATAAAGGTAAGCCAAGATAATATTCCACCGGCACTAATAATAATCTCTCGATAAACAAAAAATGGAAAAACACTTTTACCACTACCTCTCTTAATTAAAATTGAATCATAGAAAAGCCAATGAAAACTACCGATCAAACGGTTTGTGATGTCAACAAAAGCAATCCCCCAAATATCAATTACTTGCATTCTGACAAACCAAAGGAGTGATAGTAATCCACCTGAAACCATAAATGGTTTTTTGCTCTTATTATGATCAATATAAAATCCGATAAAGAAGGAAAGTATCATTGATATAAATAATGAAAAAGAGTAAAGATATCCAACTTTTTCAACTCCTTCAACAATTAAGAAAACATACAATGGCCAAAGAGCCAATACTGATTGTTGAGTATAATTACCGACGTAACTAAGTGCCAACCGCCTAAACCTACTTTCCTTGAGCCAAGACCAAAACTCCCAAAATTTTGGTTCTACTCTCATTTTTTCTGGATGCATAGCAACTGCAAAAGTTACCCCTAACATTGATAGAACAACTCCAAATAAGAATAGCATTTCAAATCCAAGAACAAGAGTGATCAAGCCACCTACAGCAGGGGCTGCCATTGCAACAAACTGGAGTAAGAATTGTAATAAACCTAAATCTTCCCCAACCCTTTTCTCCTTAGCATTACTACCAAAAATACTATAAAAATTAGGCCAAAAAAAGGACCCCTCTATTCCATCAACTAGCGCAGCTAGAAAAACTAAAGGATAAACTAAAGTGCTTTCTTTAAGTAAAAGAAATACTAAAACAGCCAATAATCTTGAGATAATAAATGCATTTTTAAAGCCAATCACTCTAACGATCAACTTTCCAACTGGTAAAACAGAAAGACCCATCGCTAAACGGTATAAAACATAGTGCATTCCCACTAATATCATCCCTTTTTGAAAATCAGATAAGTCAAATTGTGAGAAAAATGCTAACTTTGGCCCTGTCTGAAATAAAAACAGTGGTAAAAAGAAAAAAACAAGATTATTTGTTAATTCTCTTAAAACCCTAATTCCATAGAGCATTCGTAAGTTATGACTATTATCAAATTTAAAATTAAAATGAGGAAAATGGAGATGCGGTAAAATATGTCTAGGCATTAGTTACATTATGAGTGAAGGCACTACTACTTATCAATCTCAGCTTTAATCTCCCTAAATAAAGTTGTAGACATTTCTGCGATTGTATCTAACTCAATATTATTAAAGTTTGAAAGAACATAGTTTGAACCAGGCATAGATCTATCTCCTCTCCTATTATCTACACCAATTCGAGCATGCCAGTAATCCTCTCCACCCAAATGTTTATTTAAATCAAGCAGACCATTATGTACTTTTGGGCCTTTGCCTAACTGAAACTTATATTGACCAACAACAATATCTAAATCATCATGCAAAACAATCACATCATTCAAATTTACAGACTTCTCATAAAAATTAATCACTGCTCTTACCACCTGTCCAGAGTTGTTCATGTAGTCTTGTGGCTTAATAAAAACCAAATCTCCTGATTTCAAAACATCTGCCTTAAATTTTTTATTGTAAGCAAAATTTCCTTCAATTCTTAACCAGTCAACGAGCTGATCAAGAACTATAAAACCAATATTATGACGATTATTTTCGTATTCGCTTCCAGGATTACCTAACCCAATGATATATTTCATATGCTTATAATAACACTTATGCAGTACTTTAAGAGTTTTGATGGTGAAAAGATTGCCTACAAAGTTCATCACCAGCCAAATAACCCCACAGATTCAATCATTATTGTGCATGGCTTTGGAGGTGATGTTGCATTTTTAGATGATCTTGTAGATGAATTAATAAAAGAAAATGGGAAAAAGCAAATTATTTCCCTTATTCTGAGAGGACATTCTTTCTCTTCAAAAACTTTTCCTCAAGATGAAGAGTACTTAGAAGAGGTTCATGCTAAAGATCTTCAAATGTTGATTAATCACCTCAAAACATATCACCCAATATTAATTGGACATAGTCTTGGTGGAATAATTATTCAATCATATTTAAACCAAAATCTATTACCAAATCCTAGAAAAGCTTTCTTTATCTGTAGTACAACTCAAATGATGGGGATAAACATATTGAGAAAAAACTTTTATAAAATTCTGACCAATACTCCAAATGGGAATGATCATTTTAAAACAAAGAACAAACCGTTTTATAATCAATTTAAAAATGGTTGGGATATTGATTTTAGAAGATTTCTGCATGATACGACTGTTATTGGTAGTCTATTCTTATGGTTCTTACACTTTCTTTCCATCCACGGCTGGCAAAACAATGATATAAAACAACTTAATAATAAAAATTATTATTATATTTTTGGTAAAAACGATATAATCGTTCCTAGCTTTAAACAATACTTAAGTTTAAAAGACTTAAATAAACTAAATAAAATAGAAATAAACTCTGGTCATATTTCACCAATCACTGATCACATAGAGTTAGCTAAACTAATTAATAAATATTTATAATTCATGATAAAAAAAATCTTTACTATCGTTATTCCCACTCTGAATGAAGAAAAATATCTTCCTCGACTCTTAAACGATATTGCCAAACAAACCTTTCCAAAAGACTTATTTGAAGTAATTCATGTTGATGGGAATAGTGACGATAAAACAGTTGAAGTAGCTTCAGAGTTTAGTGAAGAAATAAACTTAAAATCTATTGTCGTAAATAAAAGGAATGTCTCATTTCAAAGAAATACTGGTGCAGAAAAAGCAAAGGGGGAATGGATCATTTTTATGGATGCTGATAACCAGCTCCCTACTTACTTTTTAGACGGGATTAAATATCAGTTAGCAAAAAATAAAAAAACTGACATTTTTACAACCTGGTCAGCAGCAAAAAAAATAACTTCAATTGAAAGTTCTATCACTCGATTGTTAAATATTGGGTTAGAAGTATATAACTCTAGCGGGAAACCTTCTGCATTTGGGGCGATGATTGGTGTTAAGAAACCTATTATGGATAATATTAAATTTGATGAAACTCAGAAATTCATGGAAGATACTTTTTTTGTCCAGTCAGTACATGATGCTGGGCATCAATTTAGTATCTTTCAAGAACCTCGGTACATTTTCTCTATGAGAAGATATCGGCAAGAAGGTACCTTTAAATTTGTTAGTAATGGGGCACTTCTTCAACTCAAATTTCTCCAAGGAAAAGAATTTAAAGATGAAGAAAGATATAAAATGGACGGAGGAACATATTATGACAAGATTGCTCCTTCTCTTTTCAAAAACATAATTTCACAAGCCAAAAAAATGCCTCTTCAACAGCTTAAAATGGCAAGAAAAATTCTTAAAAACATTAATGAAGAGTTGGGAGTTTAATGAAAAAAACAAAAAAAACTGTTGCTATTTTTACTACAGATCAAGGTCATGCCAGTATTTCTAATACCATAGCAAAAACATTAAAAAAGGATTTTAATGTCCATATCTATTCTGATGACAACTTTATGTTTGCTTACTATATTTTTGTTTATCGTTTTTTTCCAACATCAACAAAAATTCCTTTTCTACTTTTCCATAATCCAATTTTAAGAATGTTATCTTCAATTTCTTTAGATATTCAATACAGAGCAAAAGTTAAAAAATTTCTTAAACAAACAAATCCAGACATTGTTATTAATGTCTTTTGGATGTTTAGACCTTCTTTAGACATTATGCTCAAAGATTCAGAAATTAAATATTTAAACATTGTCACAGACCCTTGGACTGTTCATCCATTTGTGGCTTCAAAAGTAGCAGAAAATAATCTTGCCTTTGATCAAACCACTGTCAAAGTTATCAAAGGACAAGTTGAAGAAGCAATAGTTACTCCTATTGGCTGGTTTGTCAGAGATGCATTTGAAGAAAAATTTAATAAAAAAGAAGTTAGAAAAAAATTAGAACTTGATAACGATAAATTAACATTTTTATTTACAACTGGTTCAGAAGGAACTGAAAAAGTCTTACCTATTATTGGTGATGTTATAAAAACAAATAAACCAATTCAGATTATTGTTGCATGTGGAAATAATGAAAGCATGTTAAACAAAGTAAATGCACTCAAAGAATCACTCAAAGAGAATATCACTCTACATGCCATTCCTTTTACAAAAGAATTGCACTTATATATGCAAGCAGCTGATTTAGTCATCGGGAAAGCAGGACCAAATAGTGTTTTTGAAGCAGTAGCCACTCTAACTCCTTTCTTTGCAACAACTCATATTGCAGGTCAAGAAGATGGAAATTTAGATATCATTAGAGAATTAAATCTAGGCTTTGTAGAAGAAAATGTACAAAAGGCCAGCTCAATACTATTAAAAGTTATTGAGAGTCCATCCCAATTAGAGTCATTTAAAGAATCATTAAAAAAAATTGCCATATATAATAAGAACTCTAAGCAAGAACTGCAAAGAATTATTAAATTATAAAAGATTATAAGTTTTTTTTAAAAAAGTTCTGATTGATTTTGCTCGCTGTTTTTCATTCTCAGTTTGAAATATTACTTCTTTTGACAGTTTTGATAATAGGAATCGATGACCGACTAATATTTGTACAACAGCTGTAGTTTTAATTCCTAACATACGTAAAAATCCGTGAATTACAGAATGAAATTCTCCAAATGATTTCATTTTCAATGGTTGGATTATCAATTCCTTATTTGGATATTTCTGATGAAACTGACTAATAATAAATCCTATTCCATCTTGCCACTCTCCCCATCCACCAGATGGGAAAATGATTACTGACTCACCTCTTGATAATTTTTCTACCGCAATAGGAACAACCTGAGAATTCATTTCTCTTGCTTGGACTTCATCCATATCTTCAATTCTTCTAGCAAACCTTAACTTCATACCTAATGGACTTAATTGTTGTGACTTAAAATATGCAGCGACTGGGATCATTTTTCTTCCTAAGAATTTAAAATGTAACTTGTTATGTATGAATGATACAAAGTATGGTTTGACATGTCTAAGCAAAGTATAAAAATATAAAGCGTCTAGAGTAGAAGGGTGATCAGCATAAAAAAGTGTCGTTGGATGATCATCAGTAAAAATTACTTCTTTACCATCATTTATATCAATTCCCTTTACTAATAAACCCAAATCTTTTAGATATTCATCTAGTTGATCTCCATTTAAATCACTATCTTGAGGTCTAATCTTAGAATGAAAAAATTGATGATGCCAAAAATCTAAAAAAATCAGTTTATATATTTTCCAAGCTAGAGAGTTTATTTTCATATTTACTTTAAATGACTAATGCTAGATAACTCACTTTTTTTAGTGATCTGTTCTAAGCTTTTATCATCTCTAAATTTAAGCATTCTTGGAAACCTTAAAGCAACTCCTGCAGAATGAGTTGGTGACTTTGTCAGCTCATCAGCAGCCACTTCAATAACCACTTCTGGTTTAACCCAGACATCAGGAATTAAATTTTTGTGAACTTCATAGCCATTTGGTTTTTCATTGGACTTATTTTCATCACAAACTTTCTTCATCAGAACTAACTGATCTTCTGTTAAACCTGTCCCAATTTTTGCGATAGTTTTTATATTTTCATTTTTATCAAGAACACCTGCCAATACTGCACCAATTCCAAACTGACTCCTTTTACCACGGCCTGCGTAATATCCCATCACAACTAAATCTAGTGTGTCTGATAGCTTACCTTGATTACCTTCTTCTTCTTTTATTTTGACCCAACTCCACCCTTTTCGACCACTTATATAAACAGAGTCTGACTTTTTCATTACGGCTCCTTCAAGACCATCCTTCAATTGTTGTTCGTGAAAGCTTCGGAGAATATCTATATCTGAAGTTACAATATATTCTGTCTGAAAAAATACCTCATTTTTAGAGAATAGTCTATTTAAAAGGTCTTTTCTATCTCGCAGTGGATTAGCTATTATTGATTTGTTATCAATCTCCAAGACATCAAAAACATAAAATCTCATTGGAACTTCTTTGGCTGTTTCTTCAATATCATGTTTCCTTTTTCTCTTCATTGTTTTTTGAAACTCTACAAGCTTCCCTGTCTTTGGATCAAAACCGATTGCTTCACTATCTAAGACGCAAGAATCACATTTCAGAATACTTGCAGCCTGATCTAACTCTGGGAACATATGAGAAACATCTTCCAAATTTCTAGTAAAAGCTTTTATCTTTACGCCATCTTTTCCTCTAATAAAATGGATTTGAACTCGGAGGCCATCGAACTTAGGCTCAGCATATACCTCACCCATCTTTTGAATAATTTCTTCACTGGAGTTAAGTCTTTGACAAAGTGCCGGAACAACTGGGACACCTGCCTCAACACTTAGGTTAATTAAGTGAGCTAATCTCTCTTTTTTGTTATCAAAAGCTAGATAGAGTTGGGCTAACTTTCCTAAATCAGCTTTCTTTTGATAAGCCAGTTCTAAATCTTTACTCTCACTCTTATCTTTATTTTTTGCCCAACTTAGTGCATCTATCATTGTCATAGTAGAAAACCCAAGTCTAAGCTTTCCAATAATAAGCCTGATAATAAACTTTGCACTGATTGACTCTGAATCTTTTAGTAAATCTACCAAAGCATCTACTTTTCTTTCCTGAGAACCAGCCCCTCCATCTTGAGCAATTTTGAATAGTTTATCGTAAACTTCTTGTATTGATAAATGTTTTTCAACTTTATTATCTTTTAGTATCTCCTCCACTACCAAACCTAAATCTCCCAATTGTTTATATTTCTTTACAACCTCTTTTAACTTTGAGGCATCATCTTTGACATCACCAAATAAATCAGTCATCTGACCATCCTGATGATCTCCACTAGTAAATTTAGCCAAAGCCCTTTGGACCATCTTGACAGATAAATTAAACTCCTGTGATTCATATGGAGGGACTAATTTACCCTGCATAATATAGCTTGCCAAGACAATTTCTTGACCTGAGGCTTTAGTGGAAAGTTTTGTAAACAAATCAGCAAGCTGATAAGTCATTTCTAAGCGAGATGGAGTTTCTTCTAATTTTTGTAAAGACTTGGAGAATTCAAAAAATGTCATATCTTGAGTTTACCATTATTCAACTAACTCATATCTGACACCTTTTGTAACACCTTTTTTCTTTATGACATTCTTGTTTATTAAGTCTTTAAGATCTCTCAAAATAGTATCTACAGAAATATTTGGTAAAACTCTTTGTGCATCTGAAGAAGTCATTTGGCCTTGGTTTTGTAATAGCTCTAAAAGTAAAATCTGTCTTTCAGATAATGCAACCTGAGCCCCTAGTTCTTTTTTCATTTTTAAATCTTTGGAGAGCTTCATTACTTGGTGTTTTACTTTATCTATTTCCAAAGCCAAACCATAAGTAAAATATTCTAACCAATAAGTAAGATCAGCACCTTCGTTTTGTTGAACTGAGAGTAGTGCTTGGTAATATCTTTCTACATCTCCATCAAAGTATTGTTCTAAAGAAAAAAATCTTTTGAAATCATAACCAGAGTTATACAAAGATAATGTAGCCATTGCTCTAGCAGTACGACCATTGCCTTCAATAAAAGGGTGAATATAAACAAACTGATAATGAATAATTGCTGCTTTAAAAATTGGATGAACTCCACCTGACAGTGGACTATTAAGCCAACTTAAGAAATCTTCTACAAGAAAAGGAATCTCAAATGAAACAGGTGGTCTAAAAACAATCTGTCCATCTGTAGCAGACTTAACCACGACTTGTTTATCTCTAAATTGACCAATATATTTATCTTCAATTAATCTCTGCATTGTTAAAGAATGAAGAGATTTTAAAGTCTTTTCTGAAAATAATCCTTGGGAATGTAATGCATCTTGTTGATCGATCCACATCATCACATTACGATAATTAAGAACTTCTTGAATATCTCTATCCCGAGCAATCACTCCAGCCTTTAATGCAGCTTCTTTGCTATCTACATATCCTTCAAGTCTAACCACTTTCTGAGCTTGTTCTTTTGTTAACTCATTACCTTCTATCTTTGTTCCATAGTGAATAGTTCTCAGGCTAGCATCATTTCTAAACTTAGATTCCCATGCTGGAACCAATGGAGAATTATCAATTACAGCCTTTGCAGACTCTATTCTGGTGACATAGGTTAAAAGGTTGTTAGTAATTTGAAAATTAGGTTTATACACGATCTCTTTGTTATTAAGTACATCACAAAGTATAAATTATTTTTGCAAATATTGCATTGATAAAACTTGGTACAATACAACTACTATGGCAAATATTGAAACCCCGGATAATATCCAAGACCTACCTTTAGCAATTGTAAGAAATATGATTACCCTAGCTACTAGTGGCTTTGGTGTAGTTGTGGCTCTAGCTTGGAATGAAGCTATCAAAGGAGCGGTCAAAGAATTCATCAGTCCTTACTTAGGAGAAAGTGGTGGGGTCATCTCCCTAGCTATTTATGCTTTAATCATGACTATCTTAGCTGTCATCGTGACAATGCAACTCTCCCAAATTGAAAAAAGATTAGTAGATTTAAATGAACTAATGAAAAATAAAAGCAGAACAATTAAACCCAAAGAAACTTCAAAGAAAGTAGTTAACAAAACCACAAAATGACTAAACTTCCTCATCAATTAACAGAAAATACAAAGCTACTTCATAAAGTTGCTATTATTCATCAAGGTGAAGTTTTAATCTTAAAAAGAGCTTCTGATTCAAATTCTCGTCCAGATAAATGGGATCTAGCTGGAGGTAATTCTGAATGGCCAAGTGATGAAAGACAAGGTCATGGTGTTCATAGAGAAGATGTCACAAGAGAAATAATAGAAGAGACTGGAATTGAAGTTTCACCAGATAATTTTGACTTCTCTGCCCTAACTTACTTTGATACCTTCTTTGATGCTAAGAAGCAAGTCTTCACCATTATGTGTGGTTGGAAATATAAATTAGCTGATGATTTTGATAGAAATAAAGTTCAAATTAGTGATGAACATAGTGAAGTTAAGTGGATTGATTTAACTGATGTTGATGAAATTGATTTTGGAGGAATTAAAGGAGAATTTGTAAAAAAAATAATATTAGCTAGTTTAAAAAATAATTAATGGCATACACAGAATCATTAATAGAAGAACATCTTAGAAGAATACCTGTTGATGATTATGGTTTTAGCTATGAGACAAAAAAGAAAGATCAAGTAGAACATATAATTTTTACTGTCTTAACTCATCTGAATACTGCCGTGCAATTGGCACTAGAATCTGAAGATGATTTTGATACCATTTATGACGAAAGATCTATTGGTGAAAATGAGCTTTGGCTACAGCTACAAGAAATATTAGAAATAATAGCCCAAGAACAAAAGATAGATTTAGAAAAATATCAGGTCTTTTTTAACACAATCACAAACTACTTTATCCAAAGATAAATAAAATAATACACAATGACTAACCCCGCAGTAGACCCTCAAAACTTCCGTCCGTCCAATCAAAGCTCAACAGAGTTCTCATACTCTACAGCTGGGTATAAACATATTACTAAACCTGGCCTTACTGAAGGCACAATCAGAGAAATATCATCTCTAAAAAATGAACCCAAGTGGATGCTTGATATTAGGCTAACAGCCTTTAGACAATATCAGCTCTTAAACACTCCTTCCTGGGGAGCTGATCTTTCTGGAATAGATTTTGATAACTTAAGATATTTCCTTAGAGCATCAGACGAAAAACCTAGCTGGGATGATGTTCCACCAGAAGTTAAAGAAACTTTTGACAGACTGGGTATTCCAGAAGCAGAAAGAGATGTTCTTGCTGGAGTTAAAGCACAATATGACAGTGAGGTTGTCTATGGATCACTTAAAGAAGTTTGGGAGAAAGATGGAGTCATCTTTCTTTCTATGGACGAAGGGTTAGAAAAACATCCTGACTTAGTCAAAGAATACTTTGGAAAAGTCATTGCCAGTAATGATAATAAATATGCTGCTTTAAATACGGCTGTTTGGTCTGGAGGATCATTTGTCTATATTCCCAAAGGAGTTGAGGTAAAGATGCCTTTACAGACATATTTTAGAATCAATGCAGAGCTATCTGGACAATTTGAAAGATCATTAATCATCGTCGAAGAAGGCGCAAAAGTTCATTATGTTGAAGGATGTACTGCTCCAAACTTTTCATCAACCTCCCTCCACTCAGCTGTGGTTGAGGTTTTTGTTAAACCAGGCGCAACTTGCCAATATACTACAATTCAAAACTGGTACAAAAATATTTATAACTTAGTTACTAAACGTGCTTATGTTGAAACAGAGGGAAAAATGATTTGGACCGACTTCAATATGGGAAGCAAAGTTACTATGAAATATCCTGGCTACATTCTTGCTGGAAAGGGAGCTGTTGGAGAAACTCTCAGCATGGCACTCGCTGGTGAGGGACAACATCAAGACACTGGCTCAAAAGCTGTTCACCTTGCTCCATATACAAGCTCCAATATTGTCTCAAAATCTATCTCAAAGAGTGGTGGAAGATCCAGTTATAGAGGCCTAGTAAAAATTGCACCAGAGGCACATCACTGTAAATCATCTGTGATTTGTGATGCTCTAATTCTAGATCCAGAGTCCAGAACTGATACTTATCCAACTAATATTATTGAAAATAACCAGGTTGAAATGCAACATGAAGCAACAGTTAGTAAAGTTGGAGATGATCAACTATTTTACTTAATGTCCCGTGGTATTAATGAAGAAAAGGCCAAGAAAATGATTGTCAATGGATTTATCGCTGACTTAGTCAAAAAACTTCCTATGGAATATGCCATTGAAATGAACAGACTAATTGACCATGAAATGGAAGGGAGTGTCGGATAATGAAAAAATCTTCCCTCATACCACAAACCATCATTATTGATAAAGATACTAATCATATAATTAAAAAACCTGGCCACTATATCTTTGAAATTATTAAACCTAATATCAAGGTTGATATCTTTTCTGCTCTTCAAGCAAAGGGTGATGAAGAAAAAGAATTGAATGTCGTCATTCATCATAAAGCACCAAAGACAACTGCTCAAACAACGCTCAAAGCAGTCGGTTTTGATCAATCTACTTTAATCATGAAAGCAAAGATCTTAATTGATCCAGGTTGCCAAGAAACAGAATCATTCTTAACAGAAAGAGTTCTTCTTCTCTCAAAAGATGCACATGCAATTGCTATTCCCGACCTTGAGATTCTTACCGATGATGTTAAATGCTCACATGCGGCTAGTGTTACTCAAATACCGGAAGAACAAATCTTCTACATGACTAGTAGAGGTATCTCAAAAAAAACTGCAGAAAATATGATTGTTGAGGGTTTTTTGAAAATGGAAGAGTAACTTCTTTTTAAATTAATTTAATTGTAAAAAATTTCTACCTCAGCTTTACCACTTGTTTTAGAGACAACTTTAAAACGCGGGTATGTATCAGCTAAATCTAAAAAGGCTATCCAAGAATTTACAGTTTTTACTAAACCAATAAGTACTTCCGCCGATTCTCCCTCTTCCTGAGCTTCTTGCAGTTTCTTATAAGAATCTTTCATTTTCTTTGTAGTAAATTTTGTTACTACCCAATCAGCTTGATTAAACAACTTGTTCTTTTCCTTCATCTTTATTCCTATAATTTATTGACTATATTTAAGTTTATATAGCAACAAAAGTATATCATATTGTATCAACATCATTACTATTTAAACAAACTTTCTTACAAACAAATCTCGATGATGCTTATTCACTCCATGCTCTAATATCGCCTCAGTATGTACCTTAGTTCCATAGCCAGAATTATTTTCCCACCCAAATTGAGGAAACTCTAAACCAATTTCTCTCATTAAATTATCCCTATGATCTTTAGCAATAATACTGGCAGCTGCAATAGAATATACCTTGGAGTCTCCTTTTGTAATAAAATCTATCTCTTCTGAAATATTAAGCGGTTCTTTAAATGGTGAACCATCCATTAAGACTTGATCAAAAACCTTAATTTCTTCCAAAGCCTGATGAATAGCAAACCTAATTGCTCCTACTATTCCAAAAGAATTAATTTGCTCTACACTACCAACACCAATTGCCCAACTGACACAATTTTCTTTTATTAATTTTGAAATCTCTGAATGTTTTGATTTAGGAACTTTTTTTGAATCTCTAACTCCTGGAATTATAGTCATCTTTGGGGAAATTATGACTGCTCCAACCACAACAGGACCAGCTAGAGGACCACGGCCTACTTCATCTATTCCTACAATTAGATTCTTTTGTTTATTCCAGTATGGTTGCTCGTATGAAAAATCTAAACCTTTCATCTAAATTAGATTACCAATCCTCCACCTTGGATTACGATCAATTTTCTCCAACTCACCTGGCTTAACAATTACCTCACCTCTCTCAAATTTCTTTGCACCAACTAACCCGATCATGGCAGCATTATCACTACAAAGTTTATTTGTATATGGAGCTCTAAATTTAATACCATATTGATTAGCTTTAAAACGAAGTATTTTCCTAAGAGTTACATTAGCAGCCACTCCTCCACCTAACCAAATTTCTTTAACATCTTCTTCTTCCAAAACTTTCTCTAATTTATACAAAATATGTCTAAAGACTCCCTTTTGTGCGCTAGCACAGACGTCATAAACAGTTTGTTTATCCAGTCCCTTTTTTCCTTCAATGATAGCTTCTTGCTTTAACTTTATTACTAAATTTCTCGCAAATGTTTTAAGACCAGAAAAACTCATGTTGTAATCTTTAACCTGAGTCATTGGTAAGGGAAACTTAAATCTATTTTCATCACCCTTCTTGGCAAATTCTTCAATAACAGGGCCCGCTGGATACCCTAAATAAACCATTCTTCCAATTTTGTCTAAACACTCTCCTGCAGCATCATCGATACTAAATCCAATTCTTTCATATTTGCCATATTCTTTGATTAAAACAAAATCTGTATGACCTCCAGATACAACAACTCCAAGAATTGGGAATTTAGTTTTGAGAGCTTTTTTAACTTCCTTTTCTTTTTTCTTGTTATCACCATTTTTAGTAATAGTATTCCTTTTAGCTAAAGGAGAAAGAAGATGTCCTTCGATATGGTTGACGCTGATAAATGGTTTTTTAAATTCAATCGCTATATCTTTTGCTTTATTTATCCCAACCTCCAAAGAAGGAGCTAGGCCAGGACCGACAGTCACAGCAACTGCAGCGATATCTTTCATCTTTAAACCTGCTCTTTTCAGAGCTAACTTTACAGTTGGATCAATATTTTCTCTATGAGCTTGCTTAGCAACGGTAGGGAAAACACCTCCATATTGCTTATGAAGTTCAACTTGTGAAGCAACAATGTTAACAAGAATTATTTCACCTCTAACAAGTGACACAGCAGTATCATCACAAGAAGTATCAATTGCTAAAATAATCGGCTCTACTTTTTTCTTACTCATATCTCTCTAATTTTTAATTCTCTATTACCCTCTTCGTTCTCACCTATTACTATTTTAACCAATTTTGCCTTTAACTTATCTTTTGTATACCTATCTATTTGATTCCACCACTCTACAACAATGACATTCCCTGGTTTGATAATATTGAAAAAATCTAATCTCTTTAATTCTTCCTCTGAATTAATCTTCCACACATCAAGATGATAAAAACGTCCTTCAAAATTATGTCTCATATAATCATATTCATTTACATATGAATATGTAGGTGAAGTAATAACATCATCAATTTGTAAAAACTCAGCAACTCCTTTGGTAAAGATTGTCTTTCCAACACCCAAATCTCCATCTAGTCCAATTATTAGCCCAGTTTCTTTTACATCATTCCAGTTTTTTAAGATTAATCTTTTGGCAATGTCTTTTGTCTCTACTTCACTCTTTGAAATAAAGTCTACATCTCCTTCCTCAATCTTTACTGCCCCGGTCACTTCTTCATCGCCTTGTCTCAAAGTCATTGGAGCCGACATTGTAGTATCAATGATGGTAGAAGGTTTATTGTGAGGAAGTTCTCCTGCATCAACAATGAGATCAATTAAATCTTTTTGTTTCTGAGAGAGGTTATTTAATAAATCATCAATCTTATATGGCCTTCTCTTTCCTGAAGCATTAGCGGAAGTAGCAGTCATCGGTTTCTTAAATTTCTCCAGAAACTCTAAAACCAAAGGATAATCAGGAATTCTCACACCAAGAGTAGAAAATTCTGACTCAACCCCTTGAGCTGTTTTGCCTTTAGATTTTGAAACAATGGTAAAAGGGCCAGGTAAGAAAGTGTCATACATCTGGCTGGCAGAATTGTTCAAAAAGACATATTCTTCAGCCATTTTCTTATCTGTGACAGCAATTGAGAGAGGTTTTCCTTCTCTTCTGGTTTTATAACTAAGCAGTTTATCTACTGCTTTTTGATTAGTTGCATCGACTCCAGCACCATAGGTAGTTTCTGTTGGAAATATAATTAACCCTCCCTTTGACAGAGTTTGGACGATAGTATCAATTACTTTTTCTTTTTTAGTGTTTTTTATAGAGATAATATTCATGAGTCGTTATTATAACTTAATTTGATATAATTCCAGAGAGAGGAAGACTAAATATGATTAAACCAATAATCAAAGCAACTAATTCTAGACCTTTAAGTAAAGAAGAAGCCGAGACACTTAAGTTTTCTTTATACTTAAAAAACCGTAAGGTAGTAGGAATATCCAAAATTATGGATGATGTACTCCTATGGCCTAAGGCTAATATTGATGACTGGGCGGAGAGATTCTCTCCAGAAGTATCAGATATGCTTGATGAATTGCTTGATGATGCTGTCTCTGTTTTTGATGGAGCAACATTGGACAAAGAATTAATGGGCCTTTTTGCAGAATTTACCGAGAACTTAAAAATTGTCACCAAACAGGTGCAAGGGGTTCTTATTACTAACCAGCCGATTGATGCATAAATAAAGTCCGCTTTTGTTTATGATCTAGGCTTTGTATAATATATTATTATGGAATTTGATAGACTCGTAGTTTCTTTTCTAGTAGATGAAGTCGTAGGTGGCTTCTTTATTTCAGTACCTCCAGGTCATGTTGCCTGTGTATTTGATTGTGGCAGAGGTGTTTTACCTCAAGTATGGGGACCTGGTCTTCATCTTAAAATTCCATTCTGGCAAGTAGCTAAACTTTTCAATGCTCAAGTCATTGAATACTCAATTAAAAGAGGTTTTGATATTTCAAAAAACAAAGAAGCCCTAGGAGATGCTCCAATTGAAGTTAGTACCAAAGATAATCATGATATTTCAGTAGAAGGTTCTGTTCTGTTTAGAATAGATAAAAAGAATGCTCCAGAACTTTGGGAGAATATTGGTGAAGATATGGTCTCTAAAGTTGTTAGACCTTTTTCTAGTAGTAGAATAAGTGCTGTCTTTTCAGAATTAACACTAGATCAAATTAAGAAAAATAGAGCGGAAGTAGAAAAGATTGTCAAAGATGACATCAATCACTATTTCAGAGATAGAGGTCTTGATTGTGAAGGTTTCCTTCTAGCAGGAATTAAAGAAGTTGGTGGACATGGACACTCTTCTTCTGAAGATAAAGAATAATTAGTATTAAAAAAAATAATTTAAAGACTCCCTAGGGGTCTTTTTTTATATCAATTCAATTAAGTGCTTGACTTATAATTAGCAGTCTATTAGGATAACTGCTACCTATTCGTCAAGAATGTTTTTCAATAGGTTTAATTAACTTTTATAAATTATTTTAATCAAGGAAGTATATGTCCGACCTTTCAATCAAAAAAATATCACCTCTAGCTGGATATGTTCTAGTAGAACCAGCAGAGAATGTTACCCAAACTAAATCTGGAATCTATATTCCAGGAAATGATAGTGAAAAACCACAGCATGGAACTGTCATTGCTGTTGGAGACTCAATCTGGGAATCAGGAGTAAAAGAAATCTCTTGCCCTGTTAAAGTAGGCGCAAAAGTCATCTACAAAAAATGGGGTACTAATGAATTCAAAGTCGGTGACACAGAATTAATGTTCATCAAGTTTGAAGACTTACTTGCTCAAGTAAAATAATAAATTCATATATATATAAATAATTAACTTAATAGAACAAATAAACAAATATGCCAGCAAAACAATTAAAATTCGGAGATGATGCCAGACAAAAGATGCTCTCAGGTATCAATCAATTAGCAGACGCCGTTACCACAACATTAGGCCCAAAGGGTCGTAATGTAGCCATTGATAGATCTTGGGGTGCTCCAAGTGTTCTTCATGATGGAGTAAGCGTAGCTAAAGAAATAACTCTTGAAGATAAGTTTGAAAACATGGGTGCACAACTAGTTAAAGAAGCTGCTTCAAAAACTAATGATGCCACAGGTGACGGTACAACAACTGCTACCCTCTTAGCTCAACAAATCAGTGTTGAAGGTATGAGAATGGTTACAGCAGGTGCAAACCCAATGATGATGAAAAGAGGAATTGATCAAGCTGTAGAAACTGTCATTGCTGAGGTAAAAAAATTAGCTAAGCCAGTTAAGAAATCTGACTGGAAAAAGGTTGCTACTATCTCTGCACAAAATGAGATAGTTGGTGAGAA